>JAFDWG010000040.1 GCA_018268605.1 Actinomycetota bacterium
TGGGCGTCTCATGGAGGTCACAGCCTGCCAGGACCTCCATGAGACGCCCAGGGCAGCGACTCTCGGACGGCCGCGACCTCCGGAACTACCCCAACCCCGCGAGCTCCGCCAGCTCGGCGTAGTTGGAAATACGCGGCTCCAGTTCCCCGCGTTCGATGCGGTGCGCCATCTCCACCACCGCCCGGTTCACCGGGGCTTCCTCGCCCAGCTCGGCGACGACGGCGCCGTTGATGTCGTCGACCTCGCTGCGGCGGCCCTTCGACCAGTCGTGGAGGATCGTCGTGGTCGTGGTCGGCAGGACGAAGCCGGCGTAGAGGGTGTCGAGGAGCTTCTCGACGACCGAGTCGCGGTCGGCGAGGTCGGAGGCGGTGAGGCCGAGGATCGGTTGGATCTCGTAGCCCTGGGCGAGGCCGGCGGCGAGGGCCTCCTTGCCGGAGGCGATCATCAGGCCCCGCATCGCCTCGTGTTTGAGCGAGGCGAGCATGGGTTCGCCGAGGATCGCGGTGGTAACCAGGGTGGTCGCGTTGGAGACGAGCTTCATCCACTTCGCCGAGCGGATGTCGGCGACGATCTCGGTGCGGCCGGCATGGTCGAGCAGGCCGGCGACCTCGGACTCGCGGCCGGCGGTCGCGTCGCTGAGCGATCCGACCGCGAACCAGGAGGACTCCGGCGGCGTGTGCCTCTCCACCACCCCCGGCTCCTCCAGCATCGCCGAGCACTCGATCACGCAGCCGATCGCACGTTCCGCACCGACGACATCGGCGATGACGCCGGCGGTGAAGCCGTTCTGCACCCCGGCGAGCAGGCCGTCGCCGGCCAGCACCGGCTTGATCAGCTCCGCCGCCCACCTCGTGTCGTAGGCCTTCATAAGCATCAGCACCACGTCGAAGGGCTGCTTCACCTCGGCCACCTCGCAGAGGTGGAGCGCGGTGACCGACTGCTCGAGCACCCGGTCCGGCATCTCGATCCGCAGACCGTCGGCGCGCATCTTCTCGACGTGCGCGGGCCACTGCTCGATCAGCGTCACGTCGACGCCCGCGGCCGCCAGCTCCGCGCCTACCCCGGCTCCGTTCGCTCCAGCCCCGAGGACCGCGACACGCTTTCCGTCGGCCGCCACGGGTCCCTCAGAAGCCGAGCTCGAGGCGCGGCAGCGGCAGGATGCCGCCGTGTTCGTCGGCCCAGCCGCGCACGTAGCCCGCCGATCCCTCGACCTGGCCGCGGACCTCCACCGGATCGAGGCCGACCATCGCGCCATCGCGTTTCACCACGTTGCCGCCGACGATCACGGTGCCGACGTTGCCGGCGTTCGCCTGCATCACCACCGTGCCCACAGGATCGGACCTGTCCCAGCCGATCAGGTTGAAGTGGTTGCAGTCGATCAGGACGACGTCGGCCTGCTTGCCGGGGGTCAAGGTGCCGGTGACGTCGCCGAGGCCGGCTCCCTTGGCCCCGTTCACGGTCGCCCATTCGAGCGCCTGGCGGGTCGTCAGGGAGACGTCCTCGGGCATCGTGTCCCGTTGGTAGTACGGCTGGTCCCCGAGCATCCGCCCGACCTGGAGCGCCAGCCGCATCTGGGCGAACATGTCGCCGCTGCCGTTGGAGGTGATGTCGACGCCGAGGCTCGGTGCGACGCCCAGCTCGAGCAGCTTGCCGGTGATCGGGAAGCCCATGCCCATCTGCATCTCGGTCTCGGCCTGGACCGAGACGGACGCGCCCGCATCGGCGATCATCCTCAGTTCGTCGTCGGCCGAGAACGAGCAGTGGACGAAGAGGATGTCCGGCCCGAGCAGCTCGGCCCGGTCGAGCTTGCGGATGTCTTCCCAGCGCGCTCCGATCAGGGCCTGGTTCGCGTGCAAGGAGATCTGCGCGTCGAGTTCCCGGGCCGAGTCGAACTCTTCCACGACCTGCTCCCAGCTCGGCGCGATCTCGATCTCCTGCGGGACGATCGCCAGCGTCACCAGGCCGTCCTTGGAGCTGAACTCCTCGCCGGCCAGCTGCTTGGCGAAGGCGATCCGCGAGTCGTGGTCGGGGAGGTCGGGGTTCTCCACCTCGAAGCTCGGCGCGGCGGCGAAGCCGTGGTCCAGCACCGGCGTGTACGCCAGGCCGAAGAGCGCGCGCACGCCGGAGTCGCGGAGCCCGCGGAGCGCCTCGCGCGCGTGGTCGCGGGTCACCACGTTGTGGCAGTAGTCGACGACCAGGGTCACCCCCGCGTTCAGCGCGTCGAGGCCGCCCGCGTAGTTGCCGACGTACATGTCCTCCGGCCGGTACATCGGCCCGAGGTGGATGCGCCAGCACCGCACGTAATCTTTGACGGTCCAGTCCGCGCACACCCCGCGCAGCGCGTGCTGCCAGGTGTGGAGGTGGGTATTGGCGAAGCCGGGGATCGCGATCTGCTCGGTGGCGTCGATCCGCTCGGCGTCGCTCACCCCCAGGTTCGGCCCGATCACGACGATCTCGTCGTCCTCGATCAGGATGTCGGCGTCGGGCAGGTCGCCCAGCTTCGGGTCGAGGGTGACGACCGAGACGTTCTCGATGACCGTCCGCTTGCCGGCGGCCACTACGCGGTCTCCGCTTCGGCCGCCGCGGCGAGCCGGATGCGGCTGACCCGGGCGAAGATCGCCGCGGCGATCAGGATGACCGCGCCCGGGAACCAGTACTGCCACGCTTCGCCGAGTTCGAGGAAGGTGATCGCGTTGATCATCTCGGTCAGCAGCAGGGCACCGAGCACGGCGCCGAGGAAGGAGCCGCGGCCGCCGTAGATCGAGGCGCCGCCGAGGACGACCGCCGAGATCGACTGCAGCGTGTAGCTCTGGCCCGCGGTTGCGTCGCCGGTGCCGATCTGCACCGCCAGCATCATCGCCGCGAGCGCCGCGAAGGTGCCTGCGATGACGTACGCGGAGATCCGCGTGAGACCGACGTTGACCCCCATCCGGTGGGCCGCCGCCTCGTTGGAGCCGACCGCGCGCAGGGCGAGGCCGAGCCTTCCGCGCCGCAGGGTCAGCTCGGCGAGGATCGCGAGCACCACGCAGATGATGAACATGATCGGGATCCCGGCGACGGTCTTCGACAGCGTTTCGGTCGCCGAGGCGGCGAAGAGCCCGGTCGGGATCGGGTTGATCAGCAGCGCGATCCCCTGCACGCCGATGAAGGTGGCGAGTGTCGCGATGACCGGGTTGATCTTCGCGAACTGGACCAGTCCACCGTTGATCAGCCCGATCCCGATCCCGGCGACGATTGCCAGCCCGAGGCCGATGATGAACCCGCTGGTGCCCTTCCCGTCGGTCGCGAAGCCGGTCAATATGACGAGCCCCAGTCCCATCATCGGGCCGACCGAGAGGTCGACGCCGGCGGTCAGGAGCACCACCAGCTGGCCCAGCGCGACGAAGATCAGCGCGGTCGAGAGCAGCAGCAGGTTTTCGACGTTGAAGCTGGTCAGGAAGCTGTCGTTCTGCGCCTGGGTGAAGATCGCGAGGGCGAGGATCACCAGGGCGAGGACCGGCGCGGCGACCCCATCACCGCGCAGGAACCGGCCGAGCCGGCCGATCGAGGCGCGCTCCTCCTTCTTCGCCCGGGCTTTGCGCTCGGTGGTCGCGGTGACCGCGGTGCCGGTGATCTTCGACTCGGTGACCGACTCGTCCTCCAGCACGGCCACGGTCTGGCCGCGCGACATCACCATCACGCGGTCGCAGAGACCGACCAGCTCGAGCGCGTCGGACGAGCAGACGAGGACCGCGCAGCCGTCGGCGGCCAGCTCCCGCAGCAGGCGGTAGATCTCCACCCGGGCACCGACGTCGACGCCCTGCGTGGGCTCGTCGCAGATCAGCACCTTGGGGCGGCCCAACATCGCCCGTGCGAAGACCACCTTCTGCTGGTTGCCGCCGGAGAGGCTCGCTATGTCGGCCTCCTGGGAGGCGGTCTTGATCGCCAGCTCCCTTTCCTGACCCGCGAGCGCCTCGCGCTCGGCCCGCGAGCCGACGAGGCCGAACTCGGTGAAGCTCTGCAGCGAGGAGGCGACCGCGTTCTCGCGAACCGAGAGCGCCGGGAAGATGCCCTCCCGCCGGCGATCGGAGGAGACATAGAAGACGCCGTCGCGCTGGGCGCGCCGGGCGTTTCGCAGGTTGACCTCGGTGCCGTTGACGGTGATCGTGCCGGTGTGGTGGCCGAGCCCGGCAAGGGCGCGGACGAACTCCCGCTGCCCGTTGCCGGCGACCCCGGCCACGCCGACGATCTCGCCCTCGGCGATGTCCAGCGAGATGTCGTCGAAGTTCGTTCCCGAGAGGACCTTGACCGAGAGCACCGGGGCGCCCGGACCGGCGGCGCCGAGCTTGTCGGGGAAGACCGCCTCCAGCTCGCGGCCGGCGATCAGCTCGAGGATCTTCGCCTCGTCGACCTCGTCGATGCGGAAGGTGCCGCGGGTGGCGCCGTCGCGCAGGACGGTCAGCCGGTCGGCGATCGCCTCGACCTCGGGGATGCGGTGAGAGATGTAGACGACCGCGGTGCCGCGGGCGCGGATCGCCCGCACCTGCTCGAAGAGATGGTCGACCTCCTCTGATTCGAGGGCCGCGGTCGGCTCGTCGAGGACCAGCACCCTGGGATCGAGGGCCAGCGCCTTGGCGATCTCGACCAGCTGCGTCTCCGCGGCGGTGAGGTCGGCGATGCGCGAGCCGACGTCGATCTTCTCGGCGCCGATCGTGGCCAGTGCCTCGCGCGCCCAGGCAGGCGCCTGGCGGAACGACGGCCGCAGCTTCCGCGGCATCGCGACCCGCATGTTCTCGACCACGGTCAGGTCCTCGGCCAAGGCCGGGTGCTGGTAGACGACGCCGAGCCCCAGCGCCTGAGCGGCGCCGGGGCTGGCGGTCTTGAGCGTCTCGCCGGCGATCTCCACGGTGCCCTCGTCGGGTTGCAGGGAACCTGCGGCGACAGCCATCAGAGTCGACTTCCCCGCCCCGTTCTCACCCAGCAGGGCATGCACCTCGCCGGCGCGGACCTCGAAGGTCACGCCCTTCAGCGCGCGGACCGCGCCGAAGGACTTCCGCACCTCGGTGAGCCTGAGGGTGATCGGGTTGGTGGTCGTCGGCTCCATGGCTTCCTTCTTTGCTCCTGGCGGCCTCGGCTCAGCCTTCGAGCGCGATCTTCGCCGTTTCTTCTTCGCTCATTTCGTTGGAGAACGAGGCTTCTGGGCCGGCGCTCGGTTTGCACACCGGTTCTTTCCCGGAGACCGAGTTCTCCCACTGCCCGAGATCGACGATCCCGTTGTTCTTCAGCGGCGGCGGGGTGCCACCGGATGCTTCGGCGATCGCGTATTGGGCGGCGTACCGACCGAGCCAGTTACGCGACGAGATCGTCAGCAGCGGGAATTCTTCGCCTTTTTCTTTGGCTTCTTTCCAGCTGCAACCCAGCGCGTTGGACTCGCTGGTGGCGATCGCCGGGACTTTCACGCCCGCGGCCTGGAAGGCCTGGACCTCGGCCTCGGCCGAAGCGCCGTAGTCGTTGATCAGACCGTTGATGTCCGGGTGCTTGGCGAGGATCGCGGCGGTGATCTTTTTCGTTTCCGCCGGGTCCCAGTTGGTGACCGGCCATTCTTCTTCGGAGATCGGTTCGACCAGTTCGACACCCGGGTTTTCTTCCACCACTTCGGCCACCGCGGCGGCGGCGTTCGAGCTGACGGTGTTGCCGGCCGGGCCACCCTCGTAGAGGAGCTTGCCTTTGCCGCCCATCTGTTCGATCACCCATTCCGCCCATTCACGTCCGGCGGCCTTGGTGTCCCAGTCGATGTACTTCGTGTAGTCGGTGCCTTCGGTGCCGCACGGATTCGCCGCCCACGGGACGACGACGATGTTGCGCTGCATCGCCTGGCGCATCGCCGGGACCTCGGCGCAGTTGCCCGAGTCCGGGATCAGGACGATCGCGTTGGCGCCCTGGGAGATCATGCTCTGGATCCCCGAGACCGCCTTCTGCGGTTCGAAATCGGCGTCGACGACGATTTCCTTTTCGACCGCCGGGCACGATTTGCTGACCGACTGGACCTGTTCCAGCGATTCCTTCGACCAGGCGTTCAGACCGCCACCGTCCTGGATGCCCAGGGTGACGCCTTCTTCACCGCACCATTCTTCAGAGCCCGCCGCGGCGGTCTGGCTTTCGCCGCCTTCCGCGGAGCCTTCTTCGCCGGTGCCGCTTTCGGTTTCCGTTTCGCTTTCGCTTTCGGTCGCACTGCTTTCCGACGAGCTGCTGGAGCTGGAACTGCCGCCACCGCCGCATGCCGAGAGCACGAGCGCGGCAACCAGCGCGACCAGCACCAGCAGTGCCGCTCCCTTCACCCGCGAGCGTTCAGGTCTTGCTGACATCGATTGAGTCCTCCTCCTTGTGTTCCTTGAGAAGCGCGCGGCCTTTGCCGCTCGCGGTGTCCTGGTGGGAAGTCGATGGCCCTGCGGCCGCGTCTGGATTACTCCTGCGGCCGGGCAGGATCTGGTTCCACGGGACGTTCCGCAGGCCCATGCCGAGCGCGACGATGGCTCCTTGGATCAGGTAGTCGACCGAGTTCTTGGCGCCGAGCGCCGAAATCACCTGTTCCAATTGCGAGAGGAAGAGCACGCCGACCGCGGTCGCGATCACGCTGCCGCGGCCGCCGCCGAGGGCGGTGCCGCCGAGCACGACGGCGGCGATCGACGGCAGGAGGTATTCGTTACCGGGCAGGAGCGGCGGCGACTGCAGGTAGCCGGACAGCAGGGCGCCCGCGAGCGCGTACGCCAGGCCGGCCGCCATGTAGGCGCCCACCTGGTAGCGCTCGACCGAGAGGCCGGCGGCGCGGGCGGCGGTCGGGCTCGAGCCGATCAGGACGAAGCGGCGGCCCCAGACCGTGCGGGCGACAAAGAGGGCGACGAGGACGACCGCGATCAGCGCGATCACGGCGAGGATCGGGATCCCGAGGACCTTGTCGGCGGTGAATTCCTGCCAGTTCTTCGTCGCCTTGAAGGCGATCGACCCGCCGGTCACCTGGATCACGACACCGATGAAGATCGCGTTCGAGCCGAGGGTCGCGACCAGCGGCGTGATGCCGAAGCGGGTGACGGCGATGCCGTTGATCAGCCCGCCCGCCAGGCCGACGACGCCCACCAGCAGGAGCGCCGGGATCAGTGAGCTCTCGTTCCCGCCCGGGACGGTGACGACGAGCACGGCGCCCATCGAGAAGATCCCGGGCACCGAGAGATCGAGGCCGCCCTGCTGGATCACCAGGGTCTGGCCGATGGCGGCGATCGCGAGGATCCCGGCGAACGGCAGCATCCCCTGTAGGGCGCTGTGACCGAGGCTGCCCGAGGCGACGAACGGGCTGACGATGAACAGCAGGATCGTCGCCACCCAGATGGCAGCGAACGGCGAAGCGACTCGGCTCTTAAGTGCGGTCAATCTCTCATCCCGTCCCAACGGCGTCGTGTTCACGCCGACCGGCGCATTTGTACCATGTTGCTTAACAGTCCGTCAAGGACGAGCAAACATCAGGCGCGGAATTTGTTCAGGCAGGCGCGCGTACGCCGGCCGGCCGCGGAGGAGATCGCGGCCGGCCGGCGCCTCTTCGGGGGTGGCGGAGGAGTTTTTCGGCTAGGCGCGAACCTGCGCCGGGATCCAGTCGCCGCCGACACCGGCGTCGGCGATCGTCGGGTCCGCGGGGGCCTCGGCGAGCAGGTAGTCGCGGGTCTCGAGGGCGAGCTTGCGCACGTGGTCGACATCGACCTCGAGGAGCTTGCCGTCGCGCTTGACGAGGCGGCCCTTGACCAGCACCGTGTCGACGTTGCCTGGATGGCCCGCGTAGACGACCGCGCCCCAGGGGTTGTTCATCGGGGTGAGGGAGAGCGTGTCCGTCTTGATCAGGATCAGATCCGCCTCCTTCCCCGGCGTCAGGCTGCCGATCTTGTCGTCGAGGCCGCAGGCGCGGGCGCCCTGGAAGGTGGCGAACTCGACCATGTCCTTGCAGCTGAGGCGGAGCTCTTCGGCGAGGCCCGCCCCCTCCTCGGCGTCGTGGGAGTGGTCGAGCGCCCGCTGGCAGGAGATCGAGGTCTGCATCAGGCCGAACATGTCGCCGCCGACCGAGGAACAGACGTCGATCGAGAGGCTCGGTCGGATGCCGTGGTCGAGCAGGCGCCCGGTGGCGGGCCAGCCGTGGCCCATCTGCATCTCCACCGTGGCCGCGACCGAGGCGGTGCCGCCGGAGTCGGCGATCATCTGCAGCTCGTCGTCGGCCAATTCGTTGCAGTGGACGTAGGTGACCTGGTCGGAGAGCAGGTCGTTGTCGTGCAGCCACTCGATCGGCCGCGACCGGCCCCACTCGCCGTCGCCGACGTGGACGGTGATCCGCGTCCCGGCTTCCTTGGCCAGGGCGTAGTCCTTGAGCGTCGCCTCCTTGGTGGCGAACTGCGGGCCGCGCAGGGCCATCGCCAGCGTCACCAGCTGGTCCTCGCTCGAGAAGTACTCGTCGCGGAGGCGCTTCACGTCGTCGGAGTGCGGCACGTCGTTGGGGAGGTTCGACCACTGCTCAGCTCCGGAGCCATGGGCGAAGATGGCCCGCGCGCCGGAGTCCTTGAGGCCCTCGATCGCAGCGTCGGCGTGCTCGGGGGTGCGCAGGTTGTGGGACCAGTCGAGCAGCGTCGTGATCCCGGAGTCGAGCGCCTCGGAGGTGCCCAACAGGTTGCCGATGTAGGTGTCCTCGGGGCGGAAGTGTCTGGAGAAGCCGGAGTGGATGCCCATCAGGTAATGACCGAGGGTCCAATCGGAGGCGAGCAGCCGCAGCGGCGCCTGCCAGGTGTGGCGGTGCGTGTCGACGAAGCCTGGCATCGCGATCGCGTCGGGCATCTCGATCCGCTCCGCGTCGGTGACGCCCAGATCGGCACCCACGTCGACGATCTTCCCGTCCTCGACCAGGATCTGCCCCGGAGAGAGCGCCCCCAGGTCCGAGTCCATGGTCAGCACCGTTCCCGCTTCGATCAGAAGTCGCTCAGCCATCAATCCTCCTCGTCGTGCCCTGTTCGGCAATCTAACAACGCCACTTCACAGGCGTCAAGGGGGGCTGTACACAGGTGACCGGGGTGCTAGGCGATCGAGACTTCCAGGGCGCCGACGCCGTGAAGCTCGTGCCGGAGCTTGTCCCCGGGCGCGATATCCAGCAACCCGACCAGCGAGCCGCTGATGATGACCTCGCCCTCGCGCGTTTCCTCGCCGAACTCCCTGAGGTAGCGCACGACGTAGGCCGCAAGGTCCTCGAGCTTCCCGACCGCGGCCTCGCCGTCGTCGGTCGCGGCGATCTGCTCTCCGCCGCGCTCGATCCGCGCCCCCAGCGGCGGCTTGGGGGCGACCGGGGTCGCGTCGCGGTCCAGCACCACGGCGCGGTGATAGATGTCGCCGGCGAGTACCGCGACGGTCTGGGTCGGAGGAAGGTCGGCGTCGGCGAGCTCGATCGCCGGGGCGATCCCGGCGACTCCGTCTCCCCCGGGCCCGAGATGGATCGCGATCTCGGGCTCGAGCTTCGGGGCCTTCCAGCCGGCGATCGGGACCTCGCCGCCCGGGGCGACGAGGGTGCGGTCGGTGAGGAAGCCGACGAGCGGGCCGTTCAGTCCCAGGGTGGACATCGCCGCCGCGGTGCCGAAGGCGAGCTTCCAGCCAATCGACGTCGCCCCGTCCTCGAGCAGGCGGCGACGGCTCTCCAGCAGCGCCGCCATGCCGGCCTGCACTCGCGGGTCGTCCCAGGCATCGCGACCCATCAGAAGTGGTGCGGCATCCAGATGCCGCCGGTCGCGGCGTCAGCGGTGGCGGGGACCGCCTGGGCCTGGGCGAAGATGTGATCGCGGCTCTCGTAGGCGAGGCGGCGCACCCGCTCGCGGTCCGGACCGAGCAACTCGCCGCCGCGTTTCACCACCTTGCCCGCGACGAGGATCGTGTCGACCACGCCGGGATGGGCGTTGTAGACGACGGCGCCGTATGGGTTGTTGGCCGGGAACATGCCGTAGGACTCGGTGCTGAGCAAGAGGATGTCGGCCTGCTTGCCGGGGGTCAAGGTGCCGAGGCGATCATCGAGCCCGCAGGCCCGGGCGCCGTCGATCGTCGCGAATTCGACCACCTCGCGGCAGGTCAGCGGCACGTGGTCGAGCGGTTCGCCCCGGCCGGCGGCTTCTGCCATGTCGAAACCGCGCTGCGTGCCGATCAGGGAGCGCATCGCGCCGAACATGTGGCCGCCGTTGGATGAGCAGACGTCGATCGAGATCGTCGGTCGGATCCCCGCCTTCATCAGCCGCCCGGTCGCGGGCCAGCCGTGGCCCATCTGCAGCTCGATGTCGGGGGAGCAGGAGGCGGTGCCGCCGGTCGCGGCGATCATCGCCAGCTCGTCGTCGCCGACCGCGTTGCAGTGGACGTAGGTGACGTCGTCCCCCATCAGCCCCTCGTCGTGCAGCCAGGCGAGCGGGCGGTCCTTCGCCATCTCGCCGTTGCCGACATGGACGGTGATCCGCAGGCCGAGGTCGCGGGCGAGCGCGTAGTCGGCGACCGTCGTCTCCTTGGTCGCGATCTCGGGGCCGCGCAGGGCCATCGCCATCGTCACCAGGCCGTCGTCGGTCGGGAAGTGCTCGGCGCGGACGCGGCGCGCGTCCTCAGGGTGCGGCACCGCGTTGGGCAGCACGTCCCACTGCGGGGCGCCGCCGCCGTGGGCGAAGACGGCGCGGGCGCCGGACTCGCGGAGGCCCTCGATCGCAGCGTCGGCGTGCTCGGGAGTGGCCAGATTGTGGGACCAGTCGAGCAGGGTCGTGATCCCCGAGTCGAGCGCCTCGACAGTCCCCAGCAGGTTCCCGATATAGGTGTCCTCGGGGCGGAAGTGGCCGGAGAGGCCCGAGTGCAGGCCGGTCATGTACTGGCCGAGGGTCCAGTCGCAGGCGATCGTCCGTAGCTGCGCCTGCCAGGTGTGACGGTGAGTGTCGACGAAGCCGGGCATGACGATCGCGCGGCTCGCGTCGATCACGGTCACCCCCTCCGGCGCCTCGAGGTCGGGCCCGACGGCGAGAATCCGCTCGTCCTCGACGAGGACGTCGGCGCGGTCGAAGTCGCCCACCGCGCGGTCGAGGCTGAGGACGATCCCGTCCTTGATCAGGGTGGAAGCCATCAGCTCTGAGTCGACCCCTCGGCCGCCTTCACGCCTTCGCGTTCGGCCAGATAATCCCAGTCGCGGTTGAAGCGGTAGCTGTTGCGGGCCGGAGGCTGTGGAGAGGACGTCTCCAACCAGGTCACCGCCGTGTCGCTCTCGTTGTAGAAGGCGTGGACACAGCCTGCCCCGCACCAGAGGAAGTCGCCGACGCCCATGCGGAAGCGCTCGCCCGCCGCTTCGGCGGTCACTTCGCCGTCGATGATCAGGTAGCTCTCCTCCAGCGGATGGTCGTGCGGGTGGGCAACGCCGCCCGGCTGGTAGTGGACCATGAACATCGTGTGGAGCGCGGCGCCGAGGCGCTCGTCGACCAGCATCTTCACCGCGATGCCGCTGTAGGCGAGGAGCGCGGTCGCCATCGAGGCGGAGACCTGAGGTTCGCCCACCTTGCTGCCGAGTTTCAGGTTGTCGACGTCCATCTGGGACGGGTCGAGCCGGAAGAAGCGCTGGTTACGCGGGTCGCGGAGGTCGACCGCGGCGCCTTCGCCGCCGGGGTCCTCGGGGACGAAGAAGGTGTCCGGCGGGGCCGGGTCGTCGTCCTCGCGCGCGCGCGGCGCCTGCATCTCGAAGAAGCGGCCGGGCGCGCCGGACGGGTTGCGCCAGGCGTGCGTGGTGCCGACCGGGAGGACGCCGCAGCGGTCGGGGCCGAGCTCGACGCTCCGGCCGTCGACGTCCAGCACCGGGTTGCCCTCGAGCACGTAGAAGCTCTCCTCGAAGGAGTGGACGTGAGGCGCGATCCGCCCGCCCGCGGCAAGGTCGCAGATGCCGGTCGAGGTGTGGATCGCACCGTGGCGCCCGCCGAGCAGCTGCACCCGGCCGAAGCCCTCGCTGTGGGAGGCGAAGGCGGCCGGGGTGGTCGGCTCGGGGGCGTCCTCGACGGTCAGCCGGTGGTAGCCGAGGTGGCGAGTATCGGTCGCCATCAGTTGAAGTGCCAGCCGCCGTCGACAACCACCGTCTGCCCGGTGACGAACGAGGCGTCTTCGGAGGCGAGCCAGGAGACGGCGCCGGCCAGGTCCTCCGGGGTCTCGGTCCGTTTCAGCGCCTGTTCGGCGAGGAAGCCCTCGAACATGCCGTCGGCCTGCGGGCCGGAGTCGGTGGTCGGGGTGCGGACGAGGCCCGGCGCGAGCACGTTGGCGGTCACCTCGGCGGTGCCGACCTCGATCGCCAGCGAGCGGGTGAAGCCGACGATCGCCGCCTTCGCCGCGTTGTAGTGGGTGTAGTTCTCCATCCCCTCCATGAAGGAGGTCGAGGAGACGTTGATGACGCGGCCCCAGCGGCGCTCGACCATGCCGGGGACGAAGGCGCGACACATGTGGAAGACCGAGTCGGTGTTGATCGCGAAGGTCTCCCGCCATTGCCCGTAGCTCATCTCGAGGAAGTTCTGCATCGGGTAGGCGCCTGCGTTGTTGACGAGGACGTCGACGCGGCCGAAGCGGTCGTTCACGGCGGCGGCGAGGTCGGCGACGTCCTGTTCGAGCGAGACGTCGACGTGGTGGACGAGCGACTCGACGCCGGCGGCCTTCACGGCGGCCTCGGTGTCGTCCGGCGGCTGCTTGTGGGCGGCGATGACGACGTCGGCGCCGTCCTGCGCCAGCCTGATCGCCAACGCCTGGCCGATCCCCTGGGCAGCTCCCGACACCAGCGCGACGCGGCCTTTGAGCCGACCCGGCGTGCCCGTTGACTGCGTGTTCCCGATCTCGCTCACAGCACTCCCTCCTTCAACGGTGAACCCTGTGTGCCCATACTAAACAGCTTCGTCAAGTGTTACTGTACGCGTTGAATGGAGGGGGCAGCGACCGTAATCGTCGGGGGCACCGCCGGCCTGGGACGGGATCTGGCCGCCCTGTGCCTGGGGCGCGGACAGCGTGTGATCATCGCCGGCCGCGACCAGACCCGCTGTGCCGACGTCGCCGGTGAGCTGGGCGGGGAGTGCGAGAGCATCACACTCGATCTTTCGGACCCGCATGGGATCGCCGCCGCGGTGGCGGGCATCGACAGTATCCACCACCTCGTCCTGGTGGCGATCGAGCGCGACGAGAACACCGTGCGCGACTACTCGGTCGATGACGCGATCCGCCTCACCACCTTGAAGCTCGTCGGCTACACCGAGGTCGTCCACCAGCTGGCGACGCGCATGTCCGGCGACGGCGCGGTCCTCATATATGGGGGCCAGGCGCAGGCCCGGCCCTACCCCGGCTCGACCACCGTCTCCACCGTCAACGGCGGCGTCCTCGGGATGGTGCGGACCCTGGCGACGGAGCTGGCGCCGATCCGCGTGAACGGCATCCACCCGGGCGTGATCGGCGACAGCCCCTACTGGGCCGACAAGCCCGAGGGCGTCCTCGACCCGATCGCCGAGCGCACCCCGATCGGCCGCCTGGTGACGATGCGCGAGCTCTCCGAAGCCGCCCTCTTCCTCCTGGAGAACGGCGCGGTGAACGGCGTGAATCTCGCCGCGGACGGCGGCTGGACGCTGAAGTAGCCGGCCGAGGCCGGCGATGCCCCCGGCGGCCGGCCCTTTCAAAGCTTCTGAGGAGACGTGGGCCAGCCTCGCCAGGACCCGAGGACACCGCGAGGCGCCCCCCACGCCGCCTCAGGCCTCGTAGGCGGCGGCGGTCGCGAGACCGTAGACGAGGTGAAAGGCGAGATCCTGGGCGAGCACGGCCGGAGATTGCTCCCACGGCGGTGGCGCGACACCGAGCGCCGGCAGCTCGACCAGGCTCGCGAGCCACACGTTCAGTCCGAAGATCGAGCCCTTCGCGGGCCCGGGCGGGCCACCCCGTCCGAACGCGAGGCCGAAGGGCAGTCCCCAACTCGTGCCGTAGAGGGCGCGCATCGCGGTGTTGAGAGCGGGCCGCTGCTCCTTCCTCACCTTGACGCCGAAGTGCCCGAGGATCTTCTCCCCCACTTCCCGCGGCGCTTCGGAGCCTTCCCCACCCGTCAGCCCGTAGACCCACGCCTGCGCCGAGGTCATCGCCGCCGTCCCGACCGCCCCAGCCGCAACCCCCGCCAAAGCACGTTGATGGGCCGAAAACCTGCCTATACGTCTGGTTTTCGGCCCATCGACATCGGGTCTTGGCTCGGTGGAGGCGGTGGCGGCGAGGGTTGCGGCGATGAGGTCTTCGGGGATCGCTACGGCCAGGTCGGGGATGGCGGTGCGTCTGACGATCTGGGACCGCAAGGCTTGGCTCGGGTAGGTCGCGGCAAGCGCGAACGCGGCGCCGACGCGTGCTCCGCGGGCGCCGCCGCTGACGCGGCCGCTCAACGCGCCGGAAAGGACGCGTCCGACCAGGCCGGGGCCCTCGACCCGCGGCGGCGTCGCCGGCAGCTTGTCGCCGACGATCTCCCCGGTCGCCAGGACCGGCACCGCGAACATCGCCACCTTGCCGAGCCGCCCCCGGAGGGCAAGCGCCGCCGGCGCCAGGAAGGTGCGTGCTCCGGTGACCGTGCCGAGGACGGCCGCGCGACGCATCCCGGCGGGCTCGAGGCTCACCCGTCCTTGCCACCTTCGGCCAGCCGGCGCTCCACCGAGGCGACCTTGTCGTCGAGCGTCTGCTCGGGCCGGTCGCGTCGCTCGTCCAGCTTCAGCACCGTGTAGACGCGGGGCAGCCCGAGCTCGAACGGCACCGCGTGGAGTTCGCCGACGACGGCGAGGATGTCCTCGGTAGAGCCTTCGAGTGAGGTGCCCATCGCGTGCATCCGGTACCCGACCTTGTCCTGTTCAGCCAGCTTGCGTTGGACAGCGGCGATGTAGGCGCCGGCGCTCGGGTCCGGTCGCCCCAGTCCGATCACGGTCAAGTCGGCGGTGGCCATGAACGCAGCCTAGAGATCGCCGCCCGGCGCGTCCGGATTGAGAGGATGGGACGGTATGTCGGATCCTGGACACGTGCGCCGCGAGCTGGTCCTCGCCATCTGCGCGATGAGCATCCTGATCGTCGGCCTCGACGTGACCATCCTGAACGTCGCCCTGCCCGCGATCCAGCGGGATTTCGACGCCTCCGTCTCCGGCGCCCAGTGGACGATCGACGCCTACACCCTGGTGATCGCCTGCCTGTTGATGCTGTCGGGATCGATGGGCGACCGGCTTGGCCGGCGGCGTACCTTCCAGGTCGGCCTGATCGTCTTCACGCTCGGCTCCGGGCTCTGCAGCATCGCGCCAGGCCTCGGCTGGCTGATCGCCTTCCGCGCGCTCCAGGCGGTCGGCGGCAGCATGCTGAACCCGGTCGCGATGTCGATCGTCACCAACGTCTTCACCGAGCCCAAGGAACGGGCGCGCGCGATCGGCTGGTGGGGTGGCGTCGCGGGCATCAGCATCGCGGCGGGCCCGCTGATCGGCGGCCTCCTCGTGCAGGCGATCGACTGGCGGGCGGTCTTCTGGATCAACATCCCGGTCGGGATCGCGGCGATCCTGTTGACCCAGAAGTTCGTCCCCGAATCGAAGGCGCCGCAGCCGCGACGCGTCGACCCCGTCGGCCAGCTGCTGATGGTCCTCACCCTCGGCCTCCTCGTCTTCGGGATCATCGAGGCGCCGAACCACGGCTGGACCTCCGACCTGATCCTCTGCTGCTTCGCCGGGGCGCTGGTCTCCCTGGTCGGCCTGATCGTCTGGGAGCGCCGCCATCCCGAGCCGCTGATCGATCTGCGCTTCTTCCGCTCGCCTCCCTTCAGCGGAGCCGCGGTCGTCTCGATCTGCGCGTTCCTCTCGCTCGGCGGCTTCCTCTTCCTCAATACGCTCTACCTGCAGGACGTCCGCGGCTACTCGCCGCTGCACGCGGGCGTCGCGATCCTCCCGGCCGCCGTCTTGATGATGGTCTTCTCGCCGATCTCGGGACGGCTGGTCGGGCATCGCGGGCCGCGCCCGTCGCTGGTCATCGGCGGCACCGCGATCCTGCTCGCCGGCCTCGTCTCCGCGATCCCGGCGGGCGGGCCGAGCGACCTGCGCCTCTTCCTCGGCTTCGCGCTCCTCGGCACCGGCCTCGGATGGGTCAACGCGGCGATCACCAACACCGCGGTCGCGGGTATGCCGCGCGAGCAGGCGGGCGTCGCCGCCGCCGTCGCATCTACCTCGCGTCAGCTCGGCTCCGCGCTCGGCGTCGCGATCATCGGCTCGGTGATCGCCGACCACGTCACCACGGTCGCCCCCGGCGACCGGGTCCTGCTCAGCTGCGTCAGCTCCTGCGGGCGCTGCCGCTTCTGCAAGGAAGGCCGCTACGGCCAGTGCCTCGGCGGCGGCGGTTGGA
>JAFDWG010000041.1 GCA_018268605.1 Actinomycetota bacterium
CCTCTCCCTCAGCCCAGGTTGAGGGATTCGGTTCCTTCGATCTCGACCGCTTCCAGCGAGCCGGGATCGAGGCCGAGGAGGCCGAGGATCGTCGGCGCGATCTGGGTCGTCTCGACCGTCTGCGAGTTGACCGCTCGGTGGTGGATCGGGCCGCCGGAGACGACCAGGGGCACGTCACGGTCGTCGCCGTCGGCACCGCCGTGCTCGGCGATCTTCTTCTTCTTGCCGGTGAAGACGACGCCGTGCTGGACGACGCCGTAGATGTCCGGCACGCGTGGGTCGGTGACCGAGGTGCCGAAGAATTCGGCGGCTTCTTCGCCTGCGTAGATCTTGGTGAGGCCCGCGGCCGTGTAGGGCTTCGGTTCACCGTTGATGCCGTTGCCGGTCCCACTCTGGGCGAGCAGGTACTGCCTGGCGAACGCGAGGGCTTCCGGCGTGCGGTCGTGGAGCCAGAGAATCATCGCGTCGTCGTCGATCGAGAAAGCCACCAGCGGTTCGGTGTCTTCCGGGTGGGCGGAGGCCCAGGCGGCGTTCAGCCCTTCGAGGATCGGGCCGTCGGGGATGCGGGTCAGGGCCGCCGGGTTGATCGGCGACTGGCCGTGCTTCGCCGAGAGGATCACCGCGGTCGAGCCGGCCAGATGCTGACCGTGCAGGTCCGCCAGCATCGTGCCGAGCTTGGTGTTGACGAATTCCAGCGCCCGGCGGAGCAGCGGGCCGGGGGTGACGCCGTCGGCTTCGTAGCCGCCCTTCAAGCCGTCGGATTCGGGGAGCTTCTCGGCCGTCGAGACGGTCTGGAAGTTCATCCCGAAGATCGCCGGCGTGCCCACCTTCTCGGTGCCGCTGTGGTCGAACCCCTTGATCTCGTTGACCACCGCCTTGACCTTGTAGGAGTCGTACTGCTCGGTCAGCGCGTTGTCGGTGGTCCAGTCGTTTCCGGACCCTTCGGTGGGCGCTTCGCTGTTGATCTCCGGCGTGAAGAGGTCGTCGATGCCTTCGCCCGACGGCCCCTGGAGGATGTCGTAGGCCGGGTGCTTGTCGGACCACGCGGTACGCAGCCCGGCTTCCTTCGCGACTTCGAAGATCGTGTTCACCCGCAGGTATTCATGTGGGTAGACCGGTTCGCAGGTGGTCGGGTCGACCGGCAGCGCGGCCGGGTTCAGCAGCGTCGCCGGGTCCCCGGTCATCTGCAGGATGCTCCCGGGCAGGCCGGGGATGCCCTGGCCCGCGTCGAGGGCGTTCAGATTCTTGTCGGCTTCCTCGGTGTAGCCGACCACCGCGCCCGGCTTCGCCCCGGCGCAGTCGGTGGTGCCCGCCGGCAGCAGTTCCCGGTTGTACGTTTCGTCGTAGTAGACGCCGGTGGTGCCGGGGTTGCCACCGGTCACCTGGGCGACCATGCCGGGGAAGGAGTCCGAGGGGACCGGGGTCTGTGCGTGGGTGAATTCGACGCCGGAGCCGACCAGCGAGGCGAGCGCTGAGTGCGGGTGCTTGCCGACGTACCAGCGCAGGTCGGACTCGTGGAGCCCGTCGACCGAGAGCAGCAGGACGTGTTCGGCATGTTCGGGCGTGCCACCGCCCTGGCCTCGTCCGTGGTTGTCGGCGGCCGCCATCGAGGCGAGCGCCAGCATCGCCACCGCGATCAGGGCGAGCGGCACGAGCCATCGCGGATGGATGAGCTTCTTTCTCATCAGGTTCCTTCCTATGTCTGGACAGGGGTGGGGCGGACGAGGAACCGGACGCTTTCGCCCCGGGGGGACAGGGCTGTTACCTCTGAGTTACAGGCCTGTGAAAGAGCGGGGGCGAGATGTCACAACCCTGAAAGACACATGAAAGCCGGCGGAGAGCAGGCTCAGTCGCAGGGCAGGGCCACGCGCAGCAGGGTGCCGCCGCGGGGAGGGCTGGAGAGGGCGAGGGTGCCGTCCAGGGCCTCGACCCGGTCGCGGATGCCGACGATGCCGCTGCCCTCCGCCGAGGCGCCGCCGCGGCCGTCGTCCTCGACTTCGATCAGCAGAGAGCCGTTGTCGCGGGTGAGGGAGAGGCGGACGCTGTCGGCGTCGGCGTGCTTGAGCGAGTTGGCGAGGGCCTCGGAGACGACGAAGTAGGCGGTCGTCTCCACCTGGACGGAGGGGCGCTCGGCCCCGGCCGGGATCTGGGGGTCGACGACGCCTGGGTAGGAGTCGGCGAGATCGGCGGCCGCGGCGTAGATGCCGCGCTCGACGAGCGCCGGGGGCAGGTAGCCGTGGGCGAAGGTGCGAAGGTCGTCGGCGGCCGAGACGAGGTCGCGCTCCAACTGATGCAGGCGTCCGCGTTCGCCCGCGCCGAGCCCGGAGCCTTCGCTGAGCTCGTTCGCCGACATCGCCAGGAGGAGCAGGCGGGTCTGCATGCCGTCGTGGAGATCGCGGGCGAGGCGGCGGCGCTCGTCGTCGCGGGCTTCGATCGCCGAGGCGCGCACCTCGCTTTCGAGACGCCCGCGGTCGAGGCGCATCGCGACCACCCGTGCCGCCGCCTCGGCGAGGCTCGAGTCCGGCGCCAGTGTCGCGTCGTAGAGGAGGGCCCCGAGGCGCTCGCCGTTCGCGCCCCGCACTTCGGCCGCTGCGCGGCCCGCCTCGTCGGGCGGCACCGCGACGACCTCGCCGAGACCGTCGAGGTAGGCGCCGCGTCCCTCGACCCAGAGGACGAGCTCGACGGTCGGGTCGCCGAGGGCCTCGCGCAGCGCCGCCGCCATCGACTCGTCCCCGCCGCCGTCCTCATCCTCGTTCGCCTCGATCCGCCCGGCCAGCTCGTCGATCGCCAAGGTGCGGCCGAAGCCGCCGCTCAGCATCGTCACGGCGAAGGCGACCGGCACGATCGCGATCGCGAGGTTCTGCGAGAGGACGGCCCAGGGGATCCACCCGTCCGGGATGCCGATGCCGCTGATCAGCCGGCCGCTGATCGGAACGTAGAGGACGGCGAAGATCCCGTAGACGAGCATCGGCGTGACGCCACGGCGGCTCGCCGGCGCGATCTGCCTCCAGCGCTGCCAGAGGATCGTCGCGGTCGCCAGGGTCACGCAGGTCCCGACGCCCCACTGCGCCCAGAGCGCGGCGTCGGCCAGTCCGGGCGAGTCGTGGACCTGCAGCACCGCCCACGGCCCTTCGCCGCCACCGAACAGCCATTGCGGCGCCTGCATCACGGTGCAGACGAAGTAGGCGACCAGCACGGTGGCGATGCTCGCCCGCCCGCGGAGCCGGCCCGAGGGGAAGGCGAGCAACAGGTGGACGACCATCGCCAGGACCAGCGTGGCGAGGATCAGGCCGACCGCGGTCAGCGCCGGCACGCCCGAGCCGGCGAGTTCGGCGAGCAGCCAGACCATGCCGGCCGCCACCATCAGCGGCCCCATCCGGCTCGCCGGCCGCCTCAGCGCCGCGGCGATCCCCGACCAGACGAAGGCGGTCGCCAGGAAGGGGCAGAGGATCCCCATCCACGTCGGCCAGGACGAGCCCGAGTGGAGGAAGAGGGCGACGTCGATGAATGCGAGCGAAACCGTCGCCACACCAACCAGCGCATAGGCAAGGACAAGTGAGGAGCGGTTCAGAGTATGGGAAGCATTACTCAAACCTCGATCGTGCGGGCGCTCTGGCCGGCGAGCGAGGTCTCAGCGACTCAATGCAGTGAATCGAGCACGCGAACCGTTGCCCTCGCCTCACCTTCCAGGTTGATCGCGCGCAGCTCGGGATGCCGTGCGAGAGCGAGCGTCTTCGCCGCCCACTCGACGCCCTGCAGGTAAGGGCTCGTGCTTTCCGGCGGGCTCATCACCTCGAGCGTCGCCGCGACCCGCAGGGTCTTTTGCGCACCGAGCAGCAATTCACGGGCCGGTCCTTCGCTCATCTGCCTTCGGTAGTGCCGCAATGCTTGCTCGACATACGCCGCGCTCCTCTCTTCGATGACGCTTTCGATCGAGAGAAGTCCCTCCGCCAGCTCGGGCTCTCTCGCCGTCACCAGGGCCTGGGCGCTCCAGATGCGAGTTCGCTCGGCGAGGGCGAAGAAGCGACGCAGCTCGCGGCCAGGATCGATGGCTCCCGACTCCTCGAAGGTAGCCACTCGTCCGAGTACCTCTTTGGCCAGCAGCGGTTCCTCGCGGAGCTCGAACACGAGGGAGTCGACGAAGCGATTGATCACGCTGGGGGCGTGCTCGTCCTCGACCACGTCACGGCGCATCAGGCGGATGAAGCTCTCTTTCACCTCTCCACCGCTCCAGAGGAGGTTCCAGACTCTCTCCGGGGTCTCCTCGCCGGGGAATAGTGTGGCGAACTCTTCGTTTCGCCTCCGTACGGTCGCCAGGTCGGTTCCCCAGCGCTCCGCGTACTGGTGAAAGCTCGGGCTGTGTCCGAGCCTGTCGACGAGCCAGCCCCACTCCTGGATGTAGGCGAGAACCTCCCGGCCGAGAGCCGGGTCTTCTCCCGCCCTCCGCATCACGAGCTGATCGAAGGGGATCCCCTCGCCGGAGCGGGCGAGGCGCAGGCGCGACGGAAGCTCGCCGCTCGGCTTCGGCATGCGGTCGTCGACGCCGAAGAACAGGCTGTAGGGGGTGAGCCCTCTGCCCTCCAGGTCGATCGCGGCCGAGGTCTGTTCGACGGTCGGCGCCTCGGGACCGATCGGATGTTGATGTCCCGCGAGGTCGGTCTTGAAGCCGTCCCAATCCGCGGGCGAACCCTGGCCGGAGACCGCGATCGGCCCCAGCACCCGCGCGGTGGCCTCCAGGGCGACCTTCCCCAGCTTCTCCCTGGTCCAGTCATCGCCCTCGGCCATCTGGGAGGCGAGGAAGATCGCCATGGTGACGGTCCAGTTGCCGACGGAGTCCTCGGTGAGGATCCGACGCGAGAGGCGCCAGGTTCCGCGTGCCCAGATCCTCGGCGAGGCGGCATTTCCATTGGCATCGAGGACCCAACTGAACCGGGGTGTCCCGTCGCGTCTACGTCGGAAGCTTTCCTCCTCGTACGCCGCGACCCTGCCGATCGCCTGCGCGGTGACCTCTCGATCGCGCAGGGAGGCTGCCGCGATGGCCCGAAGCGTCGCGCTGGGAAGTGGTACCGCGATCGCGTCGAGGATCGCCTCAAGGGTCGACGGCAGGGACGGTTGGTCACCCAGATTGTGAAACGATTTGAATACCATCGATATAGAATCTTACACGCCCGAGAGTTATGTGTATGATGCGCGAAACATGGCGCCGGCGGCCCTTCGCCAAGTTATTCATCGGGTGGGAGGGCGCGGAGATAATGCCCGGCGTCGGTGTTCGGATCTGCAATCCGGACGCTGTGCTGGAGAGCCCGGATCGCATTAGTCCGGGCTCTTGCACGTGTGGGGTCCCGATCGAAAGGCGGGCCCCTACAGCGCGCGGGGTCGGTCGAACCGCAGCCGGCCGCCGGTGTCGAGCAGCGCCAGGGCGGCCGGGTCGGGCTCGACCACCACGTCGGATTCGAGGTACTCGGCGTAGGTCGCCTTGCGGCCCATCATCCGGCCGATCGGGGCGAGGATGCCGAAGGCGAGCCGCTGGACCGCCACCGGCGGGGTCGCCGGGACCATCGTCTCGCGGTACGCGCTCGCGGTCACCGCCAGTTGCAGCGGGTGGGGCATCCCTTTGCGGTCGACCTTGGCGTCCCGGGCGAGGCCGAAGAAGGTGCCGACCATCTCGACGAATCGTTCGCCGGGGTCGACCTCGACCACCACGCTCGCCGCCTCCTCGCCTACCTGCCACCAGTCGTGGATCGTTTCCACCGGAACCTCGGCGGAGTCGCCGGGCCCCAACGTACGCTCGACGTCTCCGATCCGGAAGCCGACCTGCCCGGAGAGGACGTGGAAGCGCTCCCGCGATTCCGGGTGCCGGTGGGCGAGCGCGACTCGACCCCCGGGCGCCACCAGGAGGTGGGCGACCAGCACGCTTTCGGGATGCTCGTAGGGATCGGTAAGCACGACCGCCCGCTCCCCGGTCACCGGATTCTCGTAGACCTCCCCTCGACGCGACACACCCCAGCTTAGATCGAGGCGATCGGAAAGGGAACCCGGACCGCAAAATTGTCGATGCGCGTGTGACCCGGGGTGAGGGAAGCTCGGGTGCCGGCCGGGTCCACCCGGCATCTCAATCGTCTCGCTCTGAGTCAGGAAGGAACAACCGGATGAAGTCTCCGAAGTCGCGGGTCGCCCTTGCCGGCGCCCCGCTCGTAGCCTTGGTCGCACTGGTCGCGCTCCTCGCGCCGGCCGCCTCTGCCGCCGAATCGAGCGGCCCGGTGACCACGATCGAAATCTTCATGGAAGGCAAGAAGATGGGGTTCAAGGGCCCCTCCACCGTGCATGAAGGAGAAGAGCTGAAGGTCGTCGACAACACGATGCCGAGCATGGTCGGCCCGCACACCTTCTCGTTGGTCACGAAGGCCTCGTTGCCGAAGACCGCCCAGCAGCGCAAGACCTGCTTCACCCCCGGCAAGATCTGCATGGGGATCGCGCATTGGTACGGCCTCAAAGGCGAAGAAGAGCCGAAGAATCCGCTGGTGCAGGCCGGCGGCGAAGGCTGGAACACGATGGGCACCACGACGAAGAAGGGCGACTCGTACTTCTTCGGCAAGAAGGGCGAATCGTTCGAACAGCCGGTTACCGCCAAGGCGGGGACGACGCTCTACTTCATGTGCGCCGTCCACCCGTGGATGCAGGGCAAGATCACGGTCACGCCGCCCGCCACGCAGTGAGCTGACGGAGCCGCGATCACACGAACCGCCCCGCCTGGGGCGCCGAGCCTTCCTCGGCGCCCTCGGCGGCGGTGCGCTCATCGCCGCCCTGCCGGGCGGTGGGCTCGGCCGCGCCCTCTCGCACCTCGACGGGGTCGGGACGGCCGAGGCCGCGGTGCCGTTCCGGGCGCCGCTGCCGATCCCGCCGGAGCTGACCGCGGCACGCCTCGAGATCCCGATCCGCCTCGCCGAGCAGGGGATCCTGCCGGGGCGCAAGACCAAGCTTTGGACCTTCGGCGGCAGCTTCCCGGGGCCGACGATCCGCCGCCCGGCCGGTGAGCGCACCGAGATCAGCTTCCACCACGAGCTTCCCGCCTCCGTCGGCGAACTCAGCGTCCATCTTCACGGCGGGCATAACCGCACCCAATTCGACGGCCAGCCGGGCGGCCTTACGGGCGCCCAACCGTTCTCGGAGTACTGCGACATCTCTCAGGACCTCTCGCCGCGAGCCTCCGGCAACGAGCTGTTGATCCGGCCGGGGGAGAGCAAACGCTACGTCTACGACCTGACCGAGGAGGGGCACCCCGAACGCGCGGCGTTCAAGTGGTATCACGACCACCGCCTCGACCGGACCGCGTTACACGCCTGGCACGGGCTCGCCGGGATGTTCATCGTCGACGACGGGTTCGAGGCGGCGCTGCCGCTCCCGCACGGCGACCACGATCTGGCGCTGACGATCGCCGATCGAAGCTTCGACCGCCACAACCAGCTGACCGACCCATTCACCGACCTGCGCCCACCGAACGACGGGATCGCCGGCGGCAGGATCCTCGTCAACGGAGCCTTCATGCCGCATCACCGCGTGGCAGCGCGCCGCTACCGCCTCCGCGTCCTCAACGTCTCCCAGTTCCGCGCCTACGACCTCTACCTCTCGAACGGCGCGCCGATGGTCCAGATCGGCGCCGACGGCGGCCTCATGCCGCGGCCGGTGCGGCGCTCGCGGATCCTCGTCGGCCCGGCGGAGCGGGTGGAGGTGGTCGTCGATTTCGCTCACGCCCGCGGCGATTCGGTCGAGCTGCGAAGCGCTCCCCACCGACCCGGTCGCGACCCGCTCGGGTCCCACACCTATGGCGGCCCGCTGATGCAGTTCCGCGTCGACTCGACGCGGGTGCCCGACCGCAGCCGCGTCCCGGCCCGGCTGCGTCCGCTGCCGCCGTGGACGAAGAAGGTGAGCCGGCGCCCGGACCACACCTGGACGATCACCGTCGGCGGCGTCTTCAAGACCAGCTGGCTGATCAACGGCAGGAGCTTCGACCCCACCTACTGCGACACGGGCGTCCGCCTCGGCGAGACCGCCACCTGGGAGCTCCATAACAAGACCTCGGTCGCCCACCTGATGCACCTGCACCACACCTCGTGGTATCTCCTCTCACGTGAAGGGCGCCCGCCCCCGCCGTGGGAAGACTGCCTCAAGGACACCTTCTTCATCTACCCCGGAGAACGAATCGTCGTCGCCGGCCGGCTCGTCGACCACACCGGCAAATTCGTCGTCCACTGCCACATGCTGGACCACGAGGACCACGGCCTGATGAGCCAGTTCCGCGTCCGGGCCTGAGCGCTGCTCGGACTACGCGATCGAGGCGATCAGCTCCGGCAGGTCCCCGTGGTCGTCGAGGACGAAGTGGGCCTCCGGGCCGGGGCCGTGGCCGACGCCGAGGAAGGCTTCCGTGACCGCCTCGGCCGCCGCCTCCTCCAGCTCCAGCGCCGCAACCAGGCGACTTGCGCCTTCGGTGGGGAGACGTGGACGGCTTCGACCCAGGCCCCTTCGCGATGGCGGATCACCCCGTCGATGTGCCCGGCCAGTCGCTCGGCGTCGATCTCCACCCGTCCCGGAACGCATACGCTTCCCCGGTCTTCGTCCCCGCCAATCGGAAGGTCACATGATGGACCGAAGCCCTGCCCGTCCCCTCGCGATCGGATTCGCGTCGCTGGTCGCGCTCGTAGCCGCCTTCGCCCTCGTCGTCGGGACCGCCGCGGCCAGGCCGCTGCCGGCGAAGGACCGCGAGTTCGTCGACGGGGTCGTCGGGAAAGCGATGGAAGGGGAACGTCTTCCCGGCGTCTCGGTGACGATCACGGGGCCGCGGGGCGACTACACCCGCGCCTACGGGGTCGGCGATCGCGCCGCCGGCGCCCCGTACAAGGTCGCCGACCACGTCCGTATCGCCAGCATCACCAAGACCTTCACCGCCACGGCGATCCTGCTCCAGGTCGCCAAGGGCAAGCTCTCGCTCGAAGACACGATCGACAAGTGGCTGCCGACCGTGCCGAACGCGAATCGGATCACGGTCCGCGATCTGCTCGCGATGCGCTCCGGCCTCTACGACTTCACCGCCGAACCACGGTTCCTTCGCGAATTCACGGAGAACCCGATGATGAAGTTCAGTCCGTGGGACGTGGTGAAGATCGAGGAAACCCACAAGCCCGTGGCCGAACCGGACTCCGTAACCAAGTACACGGATTCGAACTACGTGCTGCTCGGTCTGATCCTCGAAAAGGTCAGCGGCGAAACGGTGGAAAAGAACATCACCAAGGAAGTGCTCCGTCCGCTCGGCCTCAAGCACACCACCTTCCCGACCACCGCGGGCATGCCGAAGCCATTCGCTCACGGTTACTTCGCCGGCGATGAAGGCAACGAGAAGATCCGCGACTACACGGCGGTGAACCCGAAGGTCGCCTGGACCGCGGGCGCGATGGTCTCCACCCTCGGGGACCTGCGCAAGTACGGCCGCCAACTGGCGATGGGCGCGCTGCTGCCGCCGAGCCTCCAGGCCGAACGCCTGAAGTTCGGCGACTTCCCGAATCCGGGCGGCCCGTCGGTCGGCTACGGCCTCGGGATCCTCCACGTCGGCAACTGGCTCGGCCACGACGGCGCGATCTTCGGCTTCTCCACGATCACCATGTATGAACCGGAGAGCGGCATGACGATCGCCGCCACCGCGAACCTGTCGTCCAACTTCTCGACCCCGACGCTGACGATGTTCTCTCTGATCGCCAAGCGGTTGGATCCGGGCTCACTCGTCGCCGGCAAGAAATAGGTCGCACCAGACGTCGGCGATCTCCTCGGCGGAGCGGCGCCCGCCTGGCTTCAGCCACTGCGGGGCGTAGTTCACCATCCCGAGTAGGGCCAGGAGGGCGAGGCCGCGGTCCTCGAATGACATCGAGCCGTCGGTTTCGCCGGCGACGAGGACGGAGTCGAGGATCTGCTCGAAGGCTTTGCGTTTGCGGCGGACGGCGCGCCAGCGGGGCTCGCGCTCGATCGTGTGGCGGGTCTGGGCGAAGACGAGCATGTGGGGGATGTGGCTCTCGATGTGGAGGAGCCAGGCGCGGACCAGTTGGCGGAGGTGGTCGTCGGGGGAGGCGTCGGTCGACGCGATCGCACGAGCCTGCTCGAGCAGGGGGTCGAGGAGCTCGTCGCAGATCGCGATCAGGAGGTCCTCCTTGCTCGAGGTGTAGTGGTAGATGCCGCCCGCGGTGAGCCCGGTCGCCTCGGAGAGGTCGCCGATCGAGGTCTGCTCGTAGCCGCGCTCGGCGAAGAGCTTCGCCGCCGCGTCGATCAGCGCCTGGCGGCGCTCGTCGTAGCGGGCGCGGAGGGCGGGGCGGGTCGGTGGATTGGTGGCGGGCACGCGGGGCCTACTCTTGCAAAAAACCGAGCATTTGCTCGAAAACCGATCGGCTGCTCGGTATTGTGGCGACATGAACTTCGACCTCTCCGACGAGCAACGCCTGATCCGGGACACCGTCCGCGACTTCGCCCGCGCCGAGGTCGCCCCGGTGGCCGAGGAGCTCGACCGCACCAAGTCCTTCCCCTACGAGATCGTCGCGAAGCTCGGCGGCCTCGGCCTGATGGGCATCCCGTTCCCGGAGGAGTACGGGGGCGGTGGGGCGGACACGCTCTCCTACGCGCTGGCGGTGGAGGAGCTTGCGCGGGTCGACTCGTCGGTCTGCATCACGATGGCGGCCCACACCTCGCTCGGCACGATGCCGATCTACCTCTGGGGGACCGAGGAGCAGAAAGCCGAGTGGCTGCCGCGCCTCTGCTCCGGTGAGCAGCTCGCATCGTTCGGGCTGACCGAGCCGGAGGCCGGCTCCGACGCCGGCAACGTCCACACCCAGGCCAAGCTCGCCGACGGGGATTGGGTGATCGACGGGGCCAAGCAGTTCATCACCAATGCGGGCACCGACATCTCCGGCGTCGTCTCGATCACCGCGGTGACCGGGGAGGTGGACGGGCGCAAGGAGATCTCCAACATCATCGTCCCGAAGGGGACGCCCGGATATGATATCGGCGAGGCCTATCGGAAGATGGGCTGGAACGCCTCCGACACCCGGCCGCTCTCCTTCGACGACTGCAAGGTGCCGGAGGAAAACCTGCTCGGCCGCCGCGGCGAGGGATTCAAGAACTTCCTCCACATCCTCGACGGGGGTCGGATCGGTGTCGCCGCGATGGGTGTGGGGCTGGCCCAGGGCGCGCTCGACGAGGCGATCGCCTACGCGAAAGAGCGACAGGCCTTCGGCCGGTCGATCTCCAAGTTCCAGTCGATCCAGGCGAAGATCGCCGATCTCTCGGCCCAGATCGAGGCGGCGCGCCTGCTCACCTACAAGGCGGCGCTGGAGAAAGACGCCGAGAAGCCCTTCACGCTGACGGCCGCCCAGGCGAAGCTGATCACCGGCCGGCTCGCCGTCCGCGCGACCGAGGAGGCGGTGCAGATCCATGGCGGCTACGGCTTCATCGAGGAGTACCCGGTCTGCCGCTTCTACCGCGACGCGAAGATCCTCACGATCGGCGAGGGGACCGACGAGGTCCAGCAGATGGTGATCGCGCGCCGGCTGGGTTGCTGATGGCGGGCGCGGTGAAGATCCGCGAGGTCGGCCCGCGCGACGGGTTCCAGAACGAGCCGGAGCGGATCGCGACCTCCGACAAGGTGCGGTTGATCGAGATGCTCGCCGCGACCGGCGTACGCCGGATGGAGTTGACGAGCTTCGTCCGCGCCGACGTGATCCCGCAGCTGGCCGACGCCGAGGAGGTGCTCGAGCATGTCCGGGTCCCGGACGAGGTATCGGTCTCGGTCCTCGTCCCCAACGAGCGCGGGCTCGAGACGGCCCTTCGGCACCGGGAGAAGATCGATGAGATCAGCGTCTTCCTGTCCGCCTCGGAGTCCCATAATCGACACAACGTGAACCGTTCCGTGGAGGAGTCGCTGACGGGACTGGAGACGGTGTTGGGACGCTCTACCGCCGAGGGGCTCCGCTGCGAGGGCGTCATCTCGACCAGCTTCGGCTGTCCCTACGAGGGGGACGTCGACCCGGCGCGGGTCTTCGAGATCGCGGCCCGCCTGCGCGACGCGGGCGCCTCGGAGATCGCCTTCGGCGATACCACCGGGATGGCGAATCCGGCGCAGGTCCGCGGGTTCTTCCGGCGCGCCCCCGAGGAGCTGCCGGGCGTGGAGCTGACGGCGCACTTCCACAACACCCGGGGACAGGGGCTCGCGAACGTGCTTGCGGCCCTGGACGCAGGCGTCGCGTCGTTCGAGTCGAGCTTCGGTGAGCTCGGCGGTTGCCCGGTCCCACCCGGGGCGACTGGCAACATCGCCACCGAGGACCTCGTCTCGATGCTGCACGAGATGGGGATCGAGACCGGCATCGACCTGGAGAAGCTGATCGGCGCCGCGCGCGCCGCGCAGGAGGTGCTCGGCCGCCCGCTCGGGTCCCACACCATCGTCGCCGGTCCGGTCGACCACCACCGCTGACCATGTTCGAGCGCGTCCTGATCGCCAACCGCGGCGAGATCGCGGTCCGCATCGAGCGCACGTTGTCGCGGCTCGGGATCGAGGCGGTGGCGATCTACTCGGATGCCGACGCGGGCGCCCCGCATGTCCGCGCCGCCGACCGCGCGGTGCACGTCGGGCCGACGCCTGCGCGCGAGTCCTACCTGCGGGTGGAGCGCGTCGTCGAGGCGGCGCTGGAATCCGGGGCCGACGCCGTCCATCCGGGGTACGGCTTCCTCTCCGAGCGCCCCGACTTCGCCACCGCCTGTGCCGCGGCGGGCCTGGTCTTCGTCGGGCCGGGGCCGGAGGCGATGGCACTGCTCGGCGACAAGGGCCGCGCGCGGGCGGTCGCCAAGGAGGCGGGGATGCCGACGCTCGCCGGCTGGAGCGGGGAGGCCCAGGTATCCGACGACGAGATCGTCGAGGCGGTCGGCGAGGGTGACCTGCCGTTGCTGGTGAAGGCGGCCGCGGGAGGCGGCGGCAAGGGGATGCGACTGGTCTCGCGGCGCGAGGACCTGGCCGAGGCGCTGGGCGCGGCGCGGCGCGAGGCGGCATCGGCCTTCGGCGACGAGCGGCTGCTGATCGAACGCTTCGTCGCGCCGTCCCGTCACATCGAGGTGCAGGTGATCGCCGACGCACACGGCGGCGCGATCCACCTCGGCGAGCGCGAGTGCTCCCTCCAGCGACGCCACCAGAAGGTGATCGAGGAGTCGCCGTCGCCGGTGGTGGGACCGGAGCTGCGCGAGCGGATGGGGGAGGCGGCGGTCGCGCTTGCGCGTCACGCGGGCTACGTCAACGCGGGGACGGTCGAGTTGATCGCCGAGCGCGACGACCCGGAGCGCTTCTACTTCCTCGAGGTAAACACGCGCCTACAGGTCGAGCACCCGGTGACCGAGGCGGTGACCTGGCTCGACCTGGTCGAGCTGCAGCTGCGGGTGGCGGCGGGCGAGCCGCTCCCGCTCTCCCAGGACGAAGTGCGCCGAAGTGGGTGGGCGGTCGAGGCGCGCCTCTACGCCGAGGACCCGGCGACCGGCTTCCTGCCCTCGAGCGGCGAAGTCGTGGGATACGGCGAGCCCGCCGGCGTCCGCGTGGACAGCGGGATCGAGCGCGGGACCGTGGTCGGCACCGACTACGACCCGATGCTGGCGAAGGTCGTGGCGGCGGGCGCCGACCGCTCGGAGGCGCTGGCGAAGCTACGCCACGCGCTCGGGGCCACGGTGGTCGCCGGGCCGATCACGAACGCCGCCTACCTGCGGGCGCTGCTCGCCCGGCCCGAGGTGATCGCCGGGGACGTGGACACCGGCCTGATCGAGCGCCTTGGCGACGAGGTTGCCGCCCCGGCGCCGGGTCCCGAGCTCGCGGCACTGGCGCTGGTGGCGATGCTCGGCGAGCCCGAGGACGACGACCCCTGGTCGAGCCGCACCGGCTGGCGCCAAGGCGGCAACGCCTGGACGAAGCGGGCCCTGGAAGCCCCGGACGGTCCGCTCGACGTGGCGGTCCGCGCCACCCCCACCACCTGGGAGTGGAAGGTCGCCGACGCCACCGGCACCCTCGATGTCGACGGGCCGAAAACTAGACGTATAGGCAAGTTTTCGGCCCGTCAACGGGTGGTTCGGGATGGGGAGGCGGTTTGGGTGGTGGACCCGGACGTGGGGGCGGTGCGATACGCGCCGCTCGTCGGGGATGCGGACGCGGCGGCGCACGGGGAGGCGTCGCTCGAGGCGCCGATGCCGGGGACGGTCGTCCAGTTGCGGGTCGAGCCGGGGGCGACCGTCCGCGCCGCGGAGACGTTGGTCGTACTCGAGTCGATGAAGATGGAGATCTCGATCGCCGCGCCGCGCGACGGGTCGGTCGCCGAGGTCCTGGTTGCCGCGGGCGACCAGGTCGATCGCGGCGCGGTCCTGATCGAGCTGGCCGAGGAGGAACCGTCTGCAATAACTCGTCGCGGGGACGAGTTGGTGCAGACGCAGGACGGGGAGGGCGCATGAGTCGGGTCCTTACGAGCGCCGCCGATCCGGCGAGCGAGGAGTTCGTGCGCAACGAGGCCGAGCATCGCCGCCTCGCGGAGGAGCTCGACGAGCGGCTCGCCCGCGTCGCGGCCGGCGGCGGCGAGAAGGCGCGCGCCCGCCACACCGAGCGCGGCAAGCTCCTGCCGCGCGAGCGGGTCGATCGCCTCCTCGATCCCGGCAGCCCGCTCCTCGAGCTCGCCCCGCTCGCCGCCGAAGGCCTCTATGACGGCGCCGCGCCCGGCGCCGGTGTCATCGCCGGCGTCGGCCGGGTCGAGGGCCGCGAGGTCGTGGTCGTCGCCAACGACGCGACGGTCAAAGGCGGCACCTATTACCCGATGACGGTGAAGAAGCACCTGCGCGCGCAGGAGGTGGCGCTGCAGAACCGGCTGCCCTGCCTCTACCTCGTCGACTCGGGCGGAGCCTTCCTGCCGATGCAGGATGAGGTGTTCCCGGATCGGGAGCACTTCGGTCGCATCTTCTTCAACCAGGCCACGATGTCGGCGCAGGGGATCCCGCAGATCGCCGCGGTGATGGGGTCCTGCACGGCGGGCGGTGCCTACGTGCCGGCGATGAGCGACGAGACGATCATCGTCCGGGACCAGGGGACGATCTTCCTCGGCGGCCCGCCGCTGGTGAAGGCGGCTACCGGGCAGGACGTGTCGGCGGAGGAGCTCGGCGGCGGCGTCCTGCACGCGCGCACCTCGGGCGTCGTCGATCACCTCGCGGCCGACGATGCCGACGCCCTGCGCATCATGCGCTCGATCGTCGCGACGCTTCCGCCGGCGTTCCGCGCGTGGGAGCGTGAGCCCGCCGCCGAGCCCGCGGTCGACCCCGCCACGCTCTACGGCGCCGTCCCCCCGGACAGCCGCACCCCGTACGACCCGCGCGAGGTCATCGCCCGCATCGTCGACGGCAGCCGCTTCCACGAGTTCAAGGCCGAATACGGCACCACCCTGGTCTGCGGGTTCGCCCACATATATGGGCACCCTGTCGGGATCCTCGCCAACCAGGGCGTCCTCTTCTCCGACAGCGCGCGCAAGGCGGCCCACTTCGTCGAGCTCTGCGACCAGCGCGGCGTGCCGCTCCTTTTCCTACAGAACATCAGTGGCTTCATGGTCGGGCCCGAGTACGAGGCGGGCGGCATCGCCCGCGACGGCGCCAAGATGGTCGCCGCCGTGGCCACCGCGCGGGTGCCGAAACTGACGATCATCGTCGGGGGCTCCTTCGGCGCCGGCAACTACGGGATGTGCGGTCGCGCCTACTCGCCGCGCTTTCTCTGGATGTGGCCGAACGCGCGTATCTCGGTGATGGGCGGCGAGCAGGCGGCGACGGTGATGACCGAGGTCGGGCAACCGGAGCTCGGCGCCGAGCTGCGCGAGCAGTACGAGTTGCAGGGGAGCCCGTACTACTCGACCGCGCGACTCTGGGACGATGGCGTGATCGACCCGCTGGACACCCGCACCGTCCTCGGCCTTGCCCTCGGCGCCTGCGCGAACGCGCCGCTTGCGGAGCGGGCCGCTCCCGTTTTCCGGATGTAGGGCAGGATTGTGTCCATGGAGCAGCCCGAGATCCTCTGGGAGCCGACCGCCGCCGCGGTCGAGTCCTCCAACCTCACCG
>JAFDWG010000042.1 GCA_018268605.1 Actinomycetota bacterium
TGCGACCGCTGGTCCCTCCGCCGCCTCGGTGGCCCTGGGCGGGCATCGCGATCAGCTCGACCTCCCAGGCGCCGCTCAGTGCCTCGATCAGGTGCTGCGTGCGCTGACCCCGTGGGGTCATCAGATCTTCGCCGAACCCCGAAACGACCACCATCCGAGGACGGCTCGGTGCAGCTACATGGTTGGCGACCGTGGCGTCCGACATCCGGTGGGCGGCGAGGATAGTCCATCAACCGGCCTGCGCCGCGGCTAGATTCCACCGACGTTGACCGCCGACCGACACAGCCGAGCGAAGACGCTGAATCGCCTTCGGGACGCCGGACCTCGCGGGCTTGCGGAAGCGGTGGGCCGGCGCACCGTCGACCCACTGCGCGCCCGCGCCCGCGCCCGGCTGCTCGAGCGGCGGCCACTACGGGTCGATCCCGGCCAGCTACGGGAAGCGCTGGGCGATCTCGACCTCGGCGCGGCGCTGCGCGGCCCGGCGCTGCGCGCGCTGCCGACCGTCGCCCGGTTCGAGGAGTCGCTCGCCGGTCTCGATGACCAGGGTCGGCAAGATCTGCTGCGGAGGGCCGACGCGACGGCGGCCCACCGATTCGACCTGCTCGGTTCGGGACCGACCGACCTCGGGGCGCGCATCGACTGGAGTAGGGACTTCCTGCACGGCTACCGCTGGGAGCGGAAGTACGCGGAGCTCCTGCCGACGTACGTTCCCGGTGCCGACGTGAAGATGCCGTGGGAGTTGTCGCGGTCCCAGCACCTACCGCTTCTTGCCGCGGCCTTCCGCGTCAGCGGCGACCGCGCCTACCTGGACGAGCTCGGGTCGCAGATGTCGTCGTGGATCGACGGCAATCCGGTCGAGTTCGGGGTCAACTGGATCTGCACGATGGACGTCGCGATCCGAGCCGCAAACTGGGTAGCGGCACTCGTCATCGCCGCACCGGAGATCGCCGCCGAGCCCTGGGCCGAGACGGTGGCGTCGAGCCTCCTCCTGCACGGTCGCTTCATCCGCGACCACCCGGAGTGGGCGCCGGTGCGCAGCAACCACTACCTCTCCGACGTGGTCGGCCTGCTGGTCGTCGCCTCGCTTTTCGCGGCCGGCGCCGAGGGTCGCGATTGGCTGGCCTGGGGACGCGGCCAGCTGGTCGGGGAGATGGAGCACGAGGTGAGGGAGGACGGCTGCAGCCACGAGGCCTCCATCCCCTATCACCGCCTCGTTACCGAGCTGTTCCTGTGTGGGGCCGCGGCCCTGAGAGCGGCGCCGGGCACCGAGCTTCCTCCGTCCTTCGAGCGCAAGCTCGACCTGATGCTCGATTTCGTCGCCGCGTACACCAGGCCCGACGGGCTCGCACCGCAGATAGGCGACAACGACGACGGCCGCTTTCTGCCGCTGGACGACTACGCGAAGGCGGACCCTCGCTCCCACCTCCACCTCTTCGAGCAGGCCGGCCGACCGGCGCCTCCCCCGCCGGGCGCGGCCGGCTTCCCCGCCGGGGGATATTTCATCCTGCGAGGCGGCGACCTGTACCTGATGATCCGATGCGGCGACACCGGCCTCGGCGGCGAAGGCGGGCATGCCCACAACGACCAGCTTTCGTTCGAGCTCAGCCATCGGGACGAGCCGTTGATCGAGGACCCAGGCGCATACCGCTACGCACCGGACGCCGAGTTGCGCAAGCTCTTCCGCTCGACCGCATTCCACGCCACGCTGCAGCCGGACGGCGCCGAGCAGAACGCACTACCTGATCCACCGCGCTTTCCGCTGGGCGACCGCACCCACGCCGAGCCACTCGCCTGGGAGCCGGACGCCCTCCGACCCGCCTTCGAAGGCACCCACCACGGCTTCGAGCATCTGTCGGCACCCCTGCGCCATCGACGCCGCCTCGAGCTCGACCCGGCGTCGTCGGTGCTGCGCATCGTCGACACGGTCGAAGGCCCCGGCTCCCACGATCTTCTCTGGACGTTTCCGCTGGGACCGGCAGAGGAGATCGCGACCGAAGCCGCCACCGCTGTCGTGGTCTTCCAGGCGAGCGAGATGCGAATCGAGGCCGAGAGAGTCCAGTTCGAAGTCTTCGAGGGCCTCTACTCCCCTCGCTACGGCATCAAGGAGCCGCGTCGCTTCCTACGGGCCCGGGGCCGCTGCTCTCAAGGAGATGAGCGATTCGAGTTTCGCCTCTCGGTCGTGCCACGGCACTAGCGACAGCCTTTAGGGGGACTTATGCCACGCGCCTAGACTGGGTGCGTGCTTTCGCGGTCCCCCGAGTCCTCTGGCCGGATGAACCTCCTCCGGCTTGCCGCCCTGACGGCTGCGTTCAGCGCGATCCTCGTCGCGCTGGTCTCGTGCGCCGGCGGCGACACCGCCGGCGGCAACAGCCGCTCCACCACCACCACCTCGGCCGTCCTCAAGACCGGTCCAGGCCAGCTACAGAACCCGAAGATGCCGGGCCGGGTCGTATTCGTCAGCAACTTCGAAGGCCCCGGCTTCCCAGAATGGTTCATGCAGGCGCTACCGGGACGGGCGCGGATCGTCCATCAAAGCCCCTACGAAGGCAGCGGCAATGCCCTCTTCGAAGTCCGTCCCGGTGACGTCGAGCCACAGACCGGCTCGCAGCGGGCGGAGGGCACCGGACCGACGTTCGAAGAAGGCGACGACATCTACGTCCGGACCGCGTTTCGCATTCCGAAGGACAACAGCTTCGTCGGTCCTTGGCAGCTGATCCAGCAGTTCCACGAGTCGGAAGGTTGGGGCGGATCCCCCGGTACCGCGGTCTTCCTCACCTCCGACCGTCGGATCCGGATCGGCCACGGGGACTCGACCGAGATCGACTGGCAGTCGAAGCCGCTCGTCGACGGTCGCTGGTATGACCTCACCTACCGGGTCAAGTTCTCCCAGAACCCGAAGGTCGGCTTCGTCGAAGTCTGGCTGGACGGGAAGAAGCAACGGCTCCGCGATGGCCGCTTCCGTCAATACGGCTTCACCATGCAGATGCCCCACTCGTACCTGAAGACCGGCATCTACAGGTCTCACGACAGCCACGGCGTCAGCCGGATCGAAGACGATTCGGTGATCATCACGCAGCTCCCCCACTAGCCGGCTCGCACCACCGTGCGGTGTCGATATTCGTCCAGAGGGGTACGGCCATTCCGTCCAATCAGGATCTGGGGCGTTCAGAGGCTTTCGACCGGCCCCGATGGGTGCGCCATGACGCCGCTCCATCGGCTCCTTGCCGCCATCGCCTCCGTACTGGCCTGCGGCCTCCTCGCGATGCCGGCCGGAGCGCTCGGCGACGGCGCCCGGCAGAGCGACGAAAGCTCCCACATGCGCCACCACCGGGCGCATCGTCCTGCGGTGCACAAGATCGGCCCCAGGCGGATCAGCGGACCGCACGACAACTCCGCAAGGCACGCCGGCCACAAGCCGCGCAGCCGGGAAGGCACCCGCAGTAGGCGCGGAACCGCCAAAGCGCCCGCGGCCGGCCCGCCGAGCGCACCCCTGGCCACCGGGACCGAATCGGCGGTCCCCTCTCCCCCGGCTCCCCCGGCCCCGGAAGGCAAAGTCACCTTCACCGGCCTGTTCGACGGCAGCTTCTCCGGCCTTTACGTGCAGTCCCTCCCCACCCGGGCGACGATCAACGCGGCTCATCCCTACGAGGGCAGCGCCGCCGGCCGCTTCGAAGTGCGACAGGGCGACGTGGAGCCCGATACCGGTTCCCAGCGTTCGGAGGTGACCGGTCCGACGTTCCACGAAGGCGAAGACATCTTCATCCGCGACGACATCCGCGTACCGGTCGGCTATACCTTCCAGGGATCCTGGCAGCTGATCGACCAGCTGCACGAGACGCCGTGGTCAGGCTCGCCGGGGATCGCCACCTTCCTCGATTCCGGCAGGCGGATCAGCTTCGGTGCCGGCGACGGCTCGCCGATGTACTGGCGGGGACCTCAACTCGAAGAAGAACGCTGGTACGACCTGATCTACCGGGTCAACCTCTCGCGCAACCCGAATGAAGGCTTCGTCGAACTCTGGTTCGACGGCGTGCCGCAGACCCTGCTCGACGGGCAGACCCGTATGTACGGAGAAACCATCCAGGCCGCCGAAACGTATCTGAAGGCCGGTATCTACCGAAGCCTCTCCAGCACCGGCGTCAGCATCGTCGAACACGACAACCTCGTGGTCGGCACCTCACTCGCGGCGGTCATGTCCGACTAGGCCATCTGCCGGGTTTCGCCCAGCGGCGACGCGGGTCTCCGCGCATCGGGACTTGAGGCCTCTATGGTTGGGGGTGGGTGGCATTTCCCATTCTCAAGTCTCGTGCCCTGAGGACGATATCTACAGCGTGAACCCCGCACCGCCGAAAGAGCATCGGGTCGACATCCCGTCCGATCGATGAGACCGGCGATGGAGAGTTCGACCGCAACCAGCACCGGCACGCGAGCCAGCGATCTGCGCCTTCCGGCATCCGCGCTGAAGGCCCGCCGCCGTGGCATCGTCCTCGGCCACCGACTCTGGGCCGCGGACCTGATCTCCGCATTGCTGGCGAGCCTCATCGTCGGCGTGATCCTCGACCCCGGCGCCGGCGCCCCGGCGATCGTCGGCTTCGCCTTGGTGACCGCTGTCCTCTGGAGCTTCTTCTCCTTCGCCCTCGGCCTGCACAGCGGCGACCGCCTCAGCGCATGGGCTTCGTCGCTCAACGAAGTGGCGCCCTTCTGTGTCGGGCTGATGCTCCTCAGCTGGCCTGTCTTCGGTGCCGCCACCCTGCTCGACCTGGGATCTCCGGCGGTCACCGCGCTCTCCTGCATGGTGCTCCTGGGCCTCATCGACGTCGCCTGCAGGACCATCGTCCGCACCCGCATCCACCGGGTCGCCGACCTTCGGCAGCGAACGCTGATCCTCGGATCCGGGATGGTCGCCGGCCAGCTGGTCGGGAAGCTGCGGAACAACGGCCAATACGGACTCGTCCCGATCGGCGTCGTCGACGACGACTACCACCCGATCGGCGAAGTCGACCTTCCCCTCCTCGGTGGCTTCTCCGAACTGTCCCAGCTACTGATCGGGAGGCGGATCGATCGGGTGATCATCGCCTTCTCGAGGGCGAGTCACGAGCAGCTCCTGAGCGCGATCCGGACCTGTCGCGATGCCGGCGTCGCCATCGACGTCGTGCCGCGGCTCTTCGAGTTCCTGGACGGGGCGCGCGCCTTGGACCAGGTCGGCGGCCTCCCATTGATCTCGCTCGGGCCGGCGCGCCTGACCCGCAGCGCCCAGGTCGCCAAGCGCACCGTCGATATCGCCGGCTCCGCGCTCGCGCTCATCTTCCTGTCGCCGATCCTGCTGGCGGTGATGGCGGCGATCAGGATCGAGTCTCCCGGGCCTGTCTTCTTCCGCCAGCGCCGCGCCGGCCGGTACAACGAGCCCTTCGAGGTCCTCAAGTTCCGCTCGATGTACGCCGACGCCGAGGAGCGCAAGGCCGGCCTCGAAGAAGCGAACGAATCGTCCGACGGAGTCATGTTCAAGATCCGCGACGACCCGCGCATCACCAAGGTCGGCAGGTTGATCCGCCGCACCTCGATCGACGAGCTACCGCAGCTGGTCAACGTCCTCCGGGGCGACATGAGCCTGGTCGGCCCTCGGCCGATCATCTTCCGCGAGGCGGAAGCACTCGAAGACTGGCACCTGCGTCGCGCCGAGCTGCGGCCCGGGCTCACCGGTCCCTGGCAGATCTACGGACGTTCGCAGAGCCCCTTCCAGGAGATGGTTCGTTTCGACTACCAGTACGTCGCCGGCTGGTCGCTGGCCCGGGACATCGAGATCCTGATCGCCACGCTCCCCGCCGTGCTCTCCGGACGCGGCGCATACTGATCCCTTCCTCCCACCTCGCCTTGAGGACCCGAACCTAAGATGCCGACTCCCCAGATGCCAAACGACCGCCCCGAAGACAAACGAGCGCTGCGGCGTGAGCTCGCGATCCTGCGCCGCAATTGGCTGATCGCGCTGATCTGCGTCGTCGTGGCGCCGATCGTCGCCTTCGCCTATTCGAAGGCCCAGACCAAGGAATACACCGCCACGGCATCCCTGCTCTTCACCAATCAGACGGTCGAAGCAGGCATTCTCGGCGTCGAACCGGCGGCCAACGCCGACCCGGCACGCGAAGCCGCCACCAACCTGAAACTCGCCTCCCTGACGACGCTCTCCGTCCGCACGGCGAAGGCCGTCGGCGGTGGCCTGACCGGCGCCGAGGTCAGCGAAAAGGTCGAAGTGAGCCCGGAGGGCGAATCCGAACTCGTGTCGATCGCCGCCACCGATCCTTCTCCTGTGTTCGCGGCGAAGCTCGCCAACGAATTCGCCAAGCAATTCGTCTCGTTCGGCCGTGAAATCGAAACCGCCAAGGTGACGAGGGCCCAGAAGCTGGCCGAAGCCCAGCTGGAAAGCCTCTCCTCCTCGGAACGGAGCGGTCCAAGCGGAAAGACTCTGGAACGGCGGATCGTCGAACTTCAGGCCTTGGCCACGATCCAGACGGGCCGCGCCGAACTGGCGCAACGCGCGACCGTGCCGGAAAGCCCCTCGTCGCCGAATACGAAACGGAACGTGGCCCTCGGCCTGGTGGTGGGCATCCTGTTGGCCATCGCCGCGATCTTCCTGCGCGAGCAGTTCGATCGCCGGATCCGCGACTCCGACGAGATCGAGGAGCTGTACGGGGTCCCCACCCTGGGCACGATCCCCAATAGCAAGGCACTGGCTCGGGGCGGAACGGACGCCGCCGTGAGCGAGGCGATGATGATGCTGCGCGCCAACCTGCGCTACATCGACGCCGGTCGCCAGTCCCGATCGCTCCTGATCACCTCGGCGGCCCCACGGGAGGGGAAGACGATGCTCGCCTCGAGCCTCGCGCGGGCCTCGGCGGAGGCAGGCGAGCGAGTCCTCGTGATCGAGGCCGACATGCGTCGTCCGACCCTCGCCCAGGTCCTCAAGATCGCCCCCGCGCCTGGCATCGCCATGGTGCTGGCGGGCGCCGAGCATCCGGAGACGGCCATCAAGCAAGCCGATGGCATCGATGTCCTGCTCGCCGGCCCACCGCCACCCAATCCGGCCGAGCTGCTCGAGAGCAACCGGATGACGAAGCTGCTCGAATGGGCCGAAGGCGAGTATGACCGGGTGATCATCGATACTCCGCCGGCCTCATTGGTCGCCGACGCCCTGCCGCTGTTCGGCAAGGTCGGCGCGGTACTGACCGTGGCACGCCTCGGGGAGAGCACCCGGGACTCGGTCGAGCAACTGAGCGAGCATCTGCGTCGACTTGGAGCCCCACTCGTCGGCGTGGTCGTCAACGGCGTCGCGCGTCCGAGCGAGACGAGCTACTACCGACCCACCGGAATCACTCCGCCCGCCGGCGACCGTCCGGCGAAGTCCTCGTCCGGCGCCGAGAGCGCGGAGAACGGCCGCACTCGGGGCCGCGCACCGCGGGCTCGTCGCTGAGGTTCGCCTCGTGGCGGTCGCCCGAGGATCCCGAGTCCACCTGCTCGGGTCCCCACTCGACGTCGTCGACATGAGAGAAGCGGTGGACCGCTGCCGCGCCGCGATCGACGGACGGGGTTACCTGCAGCACATGTCGGTCAACGCGGCGAAGCTGGTCGCGATGCGCGACGACGAGGAGCTGCGACGCGGTGTCGAAGAGGCCGGACTGGTGACCGCCGACGGGCAGAGTGTCGTCTGGGCGGCACGGCTACTCGGCACCAGGCTGCCCGAACGGGTGGCCGGGATCGACCTGATGCACGAGATGCTGGCCGCGGCGGACGAGCACGGGTACCGGGTCTACTTCCTCGGCGCGAAGCCGGAGGTACTGGCGACGGCGATCGAGAAGCTGCGCCGGAAGCACCCGCATCTTGTGGTCGCCGGATCCCAGCATGGCTACTTCTCCGACGAGGAAACCGAGTCGGTGGCGGAGGCGATCCGCGCCTCGAGGGCCGACATCCTCTTCGTTGCGATGAGCTCGCCGCGCAAGGAGCACTTCCTCGGCCGCCTGGGCCGCGACCTCGGCGCCCCCTTCACGATGGGGGTCGGCGGCTCGATCGACGTCGTCGCCGGCGTCACCAGGCGGGCACCGAAGGCATTCCAGCGAGCCGGCCTCGAGTGGCTATACCGGATGCTCCAAGAGCCGCGCCGACTCGGCAAGCGCTACCTCCTGACGAACGGCAAGTTCGTCGCCATGGTCCTCCGCGAGAAGCTCACTCGGCGTTCGAGTGCACCTGGTGACGTCGCAGCTTCCTGATCGCGGGCCGCAATCCTGAGAACAGAAGCGTCCGCCCCGTGACGCTGATCTTCGCCCGGAAACGGTTCACCGTGTCCCGATCATCGATGGTGAGGCGTGGGATGGAAAGCGGTCCCGAGCCCGGTTGGGCGTCGATCGGCAGGGTGAAGGCGTATCGGTATCCGACCGCGGCGGCGGCTCTTTCCACGCGCTCGTCCCAGGCCCCGAACGGATACGCGAAGGTGTCGCACCGACCGAGGCGCTCGGCGACGAGCGACCGGGAGCCCTCCAACTCGTCCCGCAGACGGCGATCGTCTACCTCCGTCAACCGCGGATGGCTGAGGGTGTGGGCGCCGACCTCCCAACCGCGCTCGGCGAGGTCGGCGGCCATGTCCCAGGTCATCGAGCGCATCGTGTCCGGGTGGCGTCGCACCTCGCCGGCGACCTCGGGCCAGGCCAGCGCGCCCCCCTGGTCGAGGTGACGCGGGAGAACGAAGACGAAGCCGGTGAAGCCGCGGCGCGCGAGCATCGGCGCCGCGACCTCGTAGGTGTCGAGGAAGCCGTCGTCGAAGGTGAGGAAGGCGGTCTTGCCGGCGAGGCGGGAACCGGAGGCAAGCGCGTCGAGGTCGGCGCGCGTGCCGCTCCGATAGCCGTTGGCGGCGAGGAAGTCGAGCTGAGCCTCGAAGACCGACGGGCTCATCGAGAGGTATTCGGGACCGCCGTCGACCATCGCGTGGTAGCCGAGGAACACCGCATCTGCGGTTCGTCCCAGCTTGCGTGCCCGTCTCATGCCGCCAGCTCTTGGTAGATGGTGTCCAGGTGGCCCCACACGGCCTCCTCGGTGAAGTCCCCGGACCGCCGCTCGGCCGACTCCGCGAGGCGCCGTCGCAGCTCGGGGTCGCCGAGGAGTCGCCGCAGGGCGGCGGCCAGCTCGGTCGGGTCTGCGGGGCGGACCAACAGGCCGTCGACCCCGTCCTCCAGCAGATCCAGGACTCCCCCCATGGAGGTCGCCACGATCGCCCTCCCCCAGGCCATCGCCTCGAGGAGGGCCATCGGTAGGCCCTCGGAGATCGAGGGAAGGACGAAGATCGACGCGGACCGGAAGGCCTCGCGCTTGGCATCGGCGTCGAGCCAGCCGCCCCATTCGACATTCGGCGCCCGTGTCGTCAACTCGACCAGCTCCGTCGGCGGCTCCCCCGGCCCGTACAGACGGAACTCGACCTCAGAATGATCTGGAGCCAGGCTCTCGAGAGCCTCGACCAGCACCGTCCCACCCTTCGCGGGATCGGCGAAGCCGCCGAGATAAAGGACTCGGACACGGCCCGGAGCGCCGACGTCCAGGCCGCCCCCGGCCACGGGCGCAACGGGGTTGGCGAGGACGCCGACGTCGCTGACGCCGAAGCAGCGCTCGAGCGCCCGCGCGCTCTCACTGGAGACCGCGACGGTCCGATCGGCGTGCCGCAACGCCGCACCGAATACCCGTAGACGGACCGGATCGAGGCGAGCGACGAAGTCCTCGATGTCGCCAGGGCCGGCGTGAATCTGGAAGAGGACCGGCCGGCGCAACGTCCGGGCGATCAGGACGCAGGCGGACTTACGGTACAGGCTGCCGCGTACCGCGCCCTGGATATGGACGACGCGACGCCCACGCCCCAGGCACCACACCGTGAGTTCCGCCAAGGCGGCGGCGAAGCGAAGGAGCTTCCGTCCCGGCGAGACGAGGGCGTAGGTGACGACCATCCGCATCCGATAGCGCTTCGCGAGGGGCGAGGCGAGCAACGACCGCAGTACCTCCGCCATCCCACCCTCGCCGGTCGGGTCGAGGCTGACACAGGCGACGGCGATGGGGCGAGATTGCTTGCTTGGGGCGGGCATCGAGGTACGGGACAGGCGTGCCCGATCATAATTGCTGTCTTGGCCCCTGCCCACGAAACCGAGATCGCGACCGCGGCCGTCCCCGAGCCGCCACTGCCGCTCAAGGCGTTGATCGAAGCCAAGCGGGCCTTCCTCTCGATGGTCGGGACCGGGATCGACTTTTCCCCCCAGCCGCTCGGGCGGCACATCGATCCGGACGCGATAGCCGGCTACTACTGCGACCTGAGCGGCAAGACCCGACTGACCGAAGCGAAGATGCGGGACTCCGAATACGACTGGATCATCCCGATCGCCCAGTTCGCGCTGGGTCTCTGGGAGCGACATCTCGACGGAGATCCGACCGAGGGTGAATTCATGCGAGCGGTCGAGTGGCTGCTCGAACGCTCCACCGTCGAGGAGATCGGCCTGGTCTGGCGCACGGGACTACCGGTGCCCAAGTACGACCTGGACACTGGTTGGATCTCGGCGATGGGGCAAGGCCAGGCGATCTCGACCTTGCTGCGCGCACACGTCCTGAGCGGAGAGCAGCGCTACCTGGACCTCGCTCGCCAAGCCTTCGGTCCGATGCGCCTGCCGGTCGGCGCCGGCGGCGTCCAACGTGAGCTCGACGGGACGCTGGTGCTGGAGGAGTACCCGACGAAGAAGCCTTGCGCGGTCCTCAACGGCTGGATCTTCTCCCTGTGGGGGGTCCACGAGCTCGCCGTCGCCGCCGATGACATCGAAGCCCGCGTCCTGTTCGAGCGCAGCGCCGCCGGACTGGTCGCGCTCCTGCCTCGCTACGACCTCGGCTGGTGGTCGCGTTACAGCCTCTACGACCACGGCCGACGGCCGGACCTCGCCAAGCCCTTCTACCAAGAGCTGCACCCGACGATGCTCGAAGGGCTCCAAATCATCACCGGGGCGCCGGAGCTCGGCGCCTACGCCCGTCGCTGGCGCGCCCAGCGGACGAAACTCGGGACCGCCCGAGCGTCCGCGGACAAGCTCGCCTTCCGCCTCTCGCGGGTCGGCGGATCAGCCTGAGGGCGGTTCGTCGGCAGGCCCGCCGATCCGGCGACGGTCGGCGAACGCGGCCGCCAGGATCAGGCCGATGGTCAGCGAGGAGACATATTCGAGCGAGCCGTTGACGGCGCCGAAGGCAAGGATCGGGACCAAGATGATCGAGTTGGCGGGCGAACGCAGCAGGCCCACCCAGATCCCCAGAAAGCCGGCGAAGCCGATGACGCCGAACTGCACGAGGACCTCGACCACGTCGGAGTGACCGATCAGTTCGACCCCGATTTCCTTCAGCTCGAAGGCCGGGATCGATCGAAGCCCGGTGCCGAACACCCAGGCCCAGGGCCCGGCATGGTCCCAGCCGTTCAGGGCCGCCGTCCAGATCTCACCGCGACCGGAGCCGGCGGTGGAAAGCGAGGAGAATTCGTTGCCCTGGGTGGCGATCCGCGACGTGAGGACGTCGAGAGCGCCGGTCGCGAAGGCCACGGCGGCGATCAGGACGAGGACGATGCCGGCCCTCAGCTTGGCGTCGGACTTACCGAGGAAGGTCAGGAGCGCGGCCAACAGGCCGAAGAGGGCCGAGCGGACGCCGGTGAAGGCCGACGGGACCGCGCCGAGAGCGAAGAGAAGGCCTTTGCGCAGGCTGGTACTCGTGCAGAGGCCTGCCGCGGCGATGACCATTGTCATCAGCGCCAAGGGGTGCGGCGCCTCGCCCGTGAAACCAAGCCGCTCGCCCGCGTGGTAGTAGGTCCCGACCTTCCCCAGCCCGGCCGCGATGACCACGAGCTGGACACCCATCGCGGCCACGCAACTGCCGTAGACCGGACGCTTGAAACGGGGCATGAGCGGTCGCCCCCGGTTGGAGGTCACTGCCAGCGCCACGAGGGCGAAGTCGATGTACTTCGCCGCCTGGAAGAACTGTTCTTTGTCCGAGGACAGCGCGAGGTGGCCGAGCGTCACGGCAAGGAAGAAGAAGGCCGCGAAGGGGATGAGGCGGGACTCGAACTCGAGCGGCCAGACAAGCGTGAGGAGGACCGCGATGCCGGCCGAGGCGATCAGGGTCCCGACCTGATTCGGCAGGACGCCTTCGAAGGTCACCATCCACGGCAACAGGGCAAAGCTCGAGGCGGCGGCGGCGAAGGTGCCGTAGCGGAGCGTCGCGATCGCCACTCCGATCAAACCGACGAAGGCGACCGCGGCGGGCGGGGACTTGACCACGAGGACGCCGACGACGATCGCCGCGACACCGGCGATCAGGGCCGGGAGCAGGTCGACCCGCGGGCGCGGGACTCCGCGGTTCATGTGGGTTCGATGAGGATCTGAGCAACCATCCGGTCGTGGGGATTATCGGCATTGCTTCAGGAATCGCGAGTCCTGACCGAGAACCAGCAAGATAGGCGCCGGTGACCAAGCTACGAGACAAGACTTCGACGTTTCGCAGAGGATTCGTCTCCACCTTCGTCCTCGACGTGCTCGGACGCGGATTCAGCGCCCTCGCCACGATCTTCTTCATCCGCGGCCTGGGGACCGAATCCTTCGCCTACCTGGTGCTTTTCCTCAACATCGGTCAGTTCGCCGGCGCGGCGCTCACCGGCGGCATCCGGATGCGCTACATGCGGACCGAGGCAGAGCGGGTCTCCCGCGGCGACGACCGCGAGACCGGATTTGGCCTGGCGGTCGCCTCGAGCCTGCTGTTGGTGCTCTCCGTCGGCACGCTCGCGATCGCCGGCGTCGCGATCGCAGGCGGTGCGAGCACCGGATCGAGCGCGCTGTTCGTCGCCCTCACGGCCGCCTATACCGCCGGTTACGCCGCGGTCGAACTGGGGATCTACCACCACCAGGCCCACCTGTCATTTGCCCGGGCCGGATGGATCGGTGTCGGGCGCGGCGGAGCCTTGATCGTCGTCGCGATCACGGCCCTTTCCGGGCTCGTCGACGCCGGGGCGGCGACGGCGGCCGCCGTCGCGGGGGCGACGTGTCTGCTCGGTGTGGTGGTCTGCAGGCCGCTTCTGCGGGGCGGCCTCCGTTCGCTCACCGGAGGCATGTCGCAGGAATTCGGTCGTGAGTCGGGATGGCTCACGCTCTACTACCTCGCCTCGGCGGGGTTCGCCTACGCGGATATCTTCATCGTCGCCGGATTCCTCAACGACGAAGCCGTGGCCAGTTACGGAGCGGCCCTGCGCTACATCGCCATCGTCATGGGACCGCTGCCATCCCTCCTCGCGGTGATGCGGGTGCGGACCTCCCAGAGCGACCTGATCGACTCAGCCGCGGCCCAGGTCGACATGCTGGGCCGCTGGTTTCGGCAGAGCATCCTGCCGGTGTCCGGCCTGATCGGCATCGCCGCGATCGCCGCCCCTTTCGTCATCCCGTGGATCGACGGAGGTCGCTACCCGGACTCGATCCCGATCTTCGAGCTGATGCTGGTGCCCGCCCTGATCAACTACGCGACGCTACCGAGCTCCGGCCTGCTGATGTCGCAGAAGCGCTACCCCTTGCTGGCAGGCATCTACGGGTCGCTGCTCGCGGTGCAGCTGCTCGCCGCGGGCGGGATCGCAACGGTCGCGGGCGTCGTCGCGGTCGCCGCGGTGGCCTGCGGCGTCGCTGCGATCGAGCCCGCGGTCGTCGCGGTCGTGGCGGCTCGCCTCGCTAGGCGGGCCGCTTCGGAACCAGCACCAGCCGCTTGAACTCGGCGACCAGGACGCCGTCCTGGTTCAGGACCCGGGTGTGGACCTTGACCGTGCCGCGGTCCGGTTTCGATTTGGACGGCTTGACCTCCAGCACCTCGGTCTCGCAGAACAGCGTGTCGCCGTGGAAGACCGGGTTCGGGTGGCTCAGCTCCTCGGTGGCGAGGTTGGCGATCGCCTTCCCGGAGACGTCGGAGACCGACATGCCGAGGGCCAGCGAGTAGACCAGGGGGCCGACCACCACGTTTTTGCCCTGCTGCGAACCAGAGGCGTAGACGTCGTTGATGTGCAGCGGGTGATGATTCATCGTGATCAGGCAGAAGAGGTGGTCGTCGGCCTCGGTGACCGTCTTCGCGGGCCAATGCTTGTACGTCGCGCCGACCTCGAACTCCTCGAGATAGCGGCCGTAGCTGTGGGCCCCAGTGGCCTCGCGCTGGGCCTGATCGGTGGTGAACTCGGTCGTCCGCTGCTCGCTCAACTGCGCCTCCTCGGAGAATTTGGGCGGCCGATGCTAAAGGAGTCGGGGGAACATGACGATCTAGACTCGCGCCCATGAAGATCGCAATCGTCGGACTTGGATATGTAGGCCTCCCCCTCGCCGTCGCCTTCGCCGAGGAGGGGAACGACGTGGTCGCGTTCGACCTCGACACGAGGAAGACGCAATCGCTGTCGGAAGTACGGTCCTATATCGAGGACATCTCCGACGCGACGCTGGCGCCGATCCGCGAGCGCCTCCACCCCACTTCGCGGCACGCCGACCTGGCGACCTGTGACGCGGTGATCATCTGTGTGCCGACGCCGTTGACGCGCTCGCGCGAACCCGACCTTACCTACCTTCTCGACGCCTCCCAGGCGCTTGCCGGCGTGCTCCAACAGGGCCAGCTGATCGTGCTCGAGTCGACCACCTATCCGGGCACGACCCGGGAGCAGGTGGCGCCGATCCTCGAGGAGTCCGGAATGAAGGTGGGCCGGGACTTTCACCTCGCCTTCTCACCCGAGCGGATCGACCCGGGGCGGACCGACTACACCGTGCGGACGACGCCGAAGCTCGTCGGCGGGATCACCGACGAGTGCACCGAGAAGGCCCGTGCTCTCTACGCCCAGATCTGCGAGACCGTCGTCGTCCTCAGCTCACCCGAGGCCGCGGAGCTCTCCAAGCTCCTGGAGAACATCTTCCGCTCCGTCAACATCGCCCTGGTGAACGAGCTGGCGCAGCTCTGCGACCGGCTCAACATCGACGTATGGGAGGTGATCGACGCCGCCTCGACCAAGCCCTTCGGCTTCATGCGCTTCGAGCCTGGGCCCGGGATGGGCGGCCACTGCCTGCCGGTCGATCCCTTCTACCTCGCCTTCAAGGCCCGCGAGCACGACTTCTACCCGGAGTTCATCGAGCTCGCCGGAAAAGTGAACCAGGCCCAGCCCGCCTACTGCGTCGAGCGCATCGAGCGCTCGCTCAACCTCGCCGGAAAGCCGGTCAAGGACTCCAAGGTGCTCCTCCTGGGCGCCGCCTACAAGGCCGGCTCGGGCGACATCCGCGAGTCCCCGGCATTGAAGATGATGCGCCTCCTGAACGTCCTCGAGGCCGACCTCTCCTACCACGACCCCTACGTCCCCGAGCTGAGCAAATTCGGCCTCTCCTCGGTCGACCTGGAGACGGGCCTCGCGGAAGCCGACATCGTCGCGATCGTCACCGCCCACAAGGAGGTCGACTACGCGACCGTGATCGAGAAGGCTCCCCTGGTGATCGATTTCCGCGGCGTGACGCGGAGTTTGCCGTCGGTCCCGAATCTCGTCCGACTCTAGGGGCCGCGCCGCGCGGGCGGGGCGGCCGTCCGAGGGGTGGTGTCCTGGTGCCCTGGGCGTCTCATGGAGGTCCTGGCAGGCTGTGACCTCCATGAGACGCC
>JAFDWG010000043.1 GCA_018268605.1 Actinomycetota bacterium
TTGCCGTCTCGCGTGAGGTAGAACTCGTGGGCATCGGGCTTGACGCCGTCTTCCGTCTTGATGACTTTGATGATCTTGTAGTGGTCGTTCATGATCACGTCCTCGCCTTCCCCGATGCCGGGAGCGAAGGCGCCGAAGGCGGGGTTGCCGCTGGTTCCCTGCCACCAGGTGAGGACCGGTTCGCCTAGGTCTGGACCTGGAAATTGGACGGGGCCACGCCCTGCGGCAGCGGGTGGTACCAGACGGTCCGACCGCGGTTGTCGACGATCATCGGCCCGGTGATCCCTTCCTGGACCAGCTGATGGGGGTCCAGAAAATTGAATCCCGGGGCCAACCGTGCGCCCGGCGCCACCTTCCAGCTCAGCTTGACCGACGGCAAGGTCGGCAATGCCCGGTCGAGGCCGCCCCCGCTCCTGATGCCGTCAAGGCTCCGAGCGCAACCAGCGTCGTCAGGACGCCCGAGATAAACCTTCTACGCATTCCACTCCTCCGTTCTCCTACGCATTCCACTCCTCCGTTTCCCGAATCAGCCGGGCCATCCACGGCGAACCCAAATTTGGCGAGGACGGTATACGCATATTTGTGATCTATCGACAGATTGATAATCTGCATACAGACGTAGAAGGAGGCGAGATGGGAAGACGGCTTCACGTTCTGATCGCCGGGGGCGGCCTCGGAGGACTCTGCCTGGCACAGGGGCTGCGCCGTTTCGGCCATAGCTGCGTGGTCTTCGAGCGCGACTCCGATCTGGATCGCAAGGTCGGATACCGCCTGCACATGAATGCCGACGGCGGCGAGGCGCTACGCGCGTGTCTGCCGCCCGATCTCTTCGAGCTCTACCTCGAAACCTCGCGCAAGACCCCACCGCGGCAACATGCCGTCGTCATCGACGACCAATTGAACGAACTCAGCTCGATGCCGCACATCGGCCCGCCCAACCAGGGACCGCGGCCGCATACCGCGGTCGACCGCCGCACGCTGCGCCAGATCCTGCTCGGCCGGCTCGGCGACGCAGTCCACCTCGGCGCCGCCGTCGTCGGCTACGAGGAGATCGGCGACCGCGTCCGCGTGCTCCTCGTCGATGGGTCGACCGAGGAGGGCGACCTACTGGTCGGCGCCGACGGTATCCGCTCCGCCGTGCGCGCCCAGCGTCTGCCTGAGACGGTGATCATCGACGCCGCCATCCAGGGCCTTGGCCTCTATGCGCGCTCGTCGCTCCCCGCCGATCTCCAGGCAGAGATTCCACCGGTTCTGATGGACGGCTTCGTGATCGCCACCGATAGACGCGACGGTCTGCTCGCGATGGGCGCCTACAACCCGCGTCGGCCGGTCACCGAGGCGCGCGCCGCGATCGCGCCCGATATCCCCATCGACCCGGTCGACGACTACATGATGGTCGGCGGCAACCCAGCCGAGGGCACGGCCATCCCGCCTTTCGCCGAATGGACCGACGCCACCGCGACCGAGCTTCGCGACTCGATGCTGGACGCCCACTCGGGCTGGCACCCCGCGCTGCGCGGCGTGGTAGAACGGATCGACCCGGCGACGATGTTCTCGATCTCCTTCGGACGACTTGACCCGACGTCCGCTTGGGTGCCCTCCCGCGTCACGCTGCTCGGCGACGCTATCCACGCGATGTTGCCCACCCTCGGGCAGGGTGCGAACATGGCGCTGCGCGACGCCGCCACCCTCGCCCGCGCCCTCGCCGAAACCAACGATCCGGTGGCGGCGATCGCCGCTTACGAGGCCGCGATGAGAGACTATGTCTACCCGCTGATGGAAGCTGCGGCTGACCCCTCGAGTTTTGGTGGCGGGGGCCTGGCCCGGCCGGCGGCCGACTGAAGGCTCGGAGCGGCTTCAGGAACGCCTGTAGACGACTCGCTAGACTGTGTGCAGAACTCGATGGACCTTCCACGCAAGATCGACTGGGACGAGGAGAACTTCACCGAGGTGCGCCCGGGCATCTTCGGAGCCACGGTCCATACCCCGCAACTGACCGCGACGCTCTATCGCTACAGCGCCGGCTCCAGCTGGGAGGAGCACAGCCATCCGCAGGATCAGATCACCTTCGTGGTCTCCGGGGAGATCGACTTCGTCGTCGCCGGCGAGCCGGTCCACCTCGTCGCCGGCGACCTGGCGACGCTGCCGGGCGGTGTCCCCCACTCCGCCAGCCTGCCGGCCGACGGCGAGGGCGCCGTCACCCTCAACGTCTTCACCTATCGCGAGAAGACCCCGCATGCCTGACGCCGACTGGCTCGGGCTGGGCGGCCGCCGGGTCCTCGTCGCCGGCGGCGCCGGGACGATCGGCGCCGCCCTGGTCAGGGGCTTCCTCGACGCGGGCGCCGAGGTCGCGGTCGTCGACCTCGCCTTCGAGAGCCTCGGCGATCTGCACGACCGGGTCGCCACCGCGGCGGCCGACCTGCGTGACGCCGACGCCTGCCGCGCCGCTGTCGCCAGCGCGCGCGAGGCGCTCGGCGGCGGTATCGATGTCTTCGTGCACTGCGTCGGCATCAACAGTCGCAAGCCGATCGAGGAGTTCTCCGACCGGGAGTGGGAGGACATCCTCGAGATCAACCTCTCGAGCGTCTTCCATCTGGCCGCCGCGGTGGCGCCCATCATGCGCGAGCAGGGCGACGGCCGGATCGTCTTCTTCTCCTCCGTCGCCGGCCGCAGCGGCCACAAGCTGCACGGGCCCTACGCGGCGACCAAGGGGGCGATCAACCAGCTGGCACGGGTGATGGCGCACGAGTACGCGGGCGACGGCGTCACCGTCAACGCGGTCGCGCCCGGCTACATGGAGACGGCACTGACCAACGCCTACCTGGCGGCCAACCCGGCAAAGAAGGAGGCGCTGCTGGAGCTGATCCCGGCGGGCCGCTTCGGACAGCTGGAGGAGGTCGTCGGCCCGGTGCTATTTCTTGCCTCGCGCCAGGCGAGCTTCATCAACGGACAGATCCTGTACATCGACGGCGGGCGCTCGGTCCTCTGAGCGGGCGCATGCGGAGGAGGAAGTAGGGATGCAACGGAGATTCGAGGGGAAGACCTTCATGGTCACCGGCGCCGGCACCGGTTTCGGCGCGGCGCTCTCGCAGCGGGCCGCGGAAGAGGGCGCGGCGCACGTCGTCGTCCACTACCGCAACTCCGCCGAGGGAGCCGAAAGGACCGCCGAGAAGGTACGTGCGGCGGGCGCCGAGGCAACGCTGGTGCAGGGTGACATCACCTCCTGGGAGGACATCAAAGAGATGGCCGCGGTCGGCTTCGGCGACGAGGTCGGCGGCATCGACGTGCTGGTCAACAACGTCGGCGACATGGCTTCCGGTCAGGCGTCCTGGGAGGAAGTGACCGAGGAGGCGATCGACCACGTCCTGGCCGTCGACATCAAGGGTACGATGCTGATGGTGCATGAATTCGGAAGGCGCATGCGCGAACGGGAGGGTGGCGCGATCGTCAACGTCGGCTCGACGGTGATCGTGCGTGGCTCGCCACGGGCACCTCAGTATGCGGCCGGGAAGTACGGCCTCCTCGGCGTGACCAAGTCCTATGCAAAAGCGCTGGCGCCGACGGTGCGGGTGAACACCTTCGCCCCCGGCTTCATGGAGACCGAGGCGGTTCTCAATCGCCCCGAGTGGAAGACCGGCCGGCGGGAGATGATCCTGAACGCGACGCCCGCCGGGAAGATCCCGAAACCGGAGGACATGGCGGGTACCGCACTCTTTCTCGCCTCCGACGACGCTCACCACATCACCGGCTCCTACATGATCGCCGACGGTGGCTACAGCATGCTGGGCGCATGACCGACGAGGCGAGACAGAGCAGCGACCAGGTCTACGAGCAGGTTCGCGAGGCGATCCTGAACGGAGAACTCGCCCCAGGCACGGTGATGTCGCAAGTCGCACTTGCCGACGAGCTCGGCATCAGCCGGACGCCCCTGCGCGAGGCGCTGCGCATGCTGCAGTCCGAAGGGCTGATCGACGCCGAACCGAACCGACGGGTGCGGGTAGCACCGATGACCCCCTCCGACCTCGAGGACCTCTGCATCATCAGAGTGACGCTGGAGGCGGAGGCGCTGCGGCTCTCGGTGCCGCGGATGACACCGGAGGACCTCGCCGGGCTGGAGGGCTACATGGCTGAGATGGCGCACTACGCGGCCGCCGAGGACTACCGCCGCTGGGTCGTCCCCCACCGTGCCTTCCACCGGGCGCTCACCGCGGCTGCGGGCGACCGGCTGAACCAACTGCTCGGACAGCTTTTCGACTATGCCGAGCGCTATCGCCGGCTGCACATCGGTCACGGGCCGAGCGCCTGGGCCACGGCCGGCCATCGCGACATCCTCGATGCGTGCAAGCGCGGCGACAAGGAGCTCGGGGCCAAGCTACTGGCGAGTCACCTGGCGCGGACCGCCTTCGAGGTCAGCGAGCTGCTCGACCCCGCCTACGAGCCGGTGAAGCTGAAGGAAGCGCTGGAGCACACCGGCGCCGAGCTGCCGACACGGGTCGGGGCGCCCGCCAAGAAGACGAAAAAACGTCGCGCCGCGAAGGTATGACGGCGAACATCCCGTCGGGCGCCGTCACCGGCGCTCGGGTCGGGGAGGTCGATCGCTTCCTCGGCATCCCCTATGCCGCGGCTCCCACCGGCACCCGGCGCTGGGCACCACCCGAGCCGGTGCCGGCCTGGGACGGCGAGCTCGACGCCACCTCGCCGGGTCCGGCGCCACCCCAGCCCGAGCGCCCGATCAACGAATGGTTCCACGGCCCGCTGGTCGCGACCGACGAGGCGGGCGGCCTGTCCCTGAACGTCTTTGCGCCGCGCGGCGAGGGGTCGCGGCCGGTCCTTGTGTGGCTGCACGGAGGGGGCTGGGCGGTCGGTTGGAGCACCGCTCCGATCTTCGACGGTGCCGCACTGGCGGCGGCGCTGGACGCGGTGGTGGTAACCGTCAACTACCGGCTCGGCTCCCTGGGCTGGCTGCACCACCCGGAGCTGGGCGCGCCGGGCGGCGACTGGGGCTTCCTCGACCAGGCGCTGGCGCTGCGCTGGGTGCGCGACTCGATCGCGCCCTTCGGCGGTGACCCGACCAGGGTGACCTTGGCGGGCCAGTCGGCGGGGGCCGGGAGCGTTCTGCATCTCCTGACCAGCCCCGCCGGGGAGGGGCTCTTCGCCCGAGCACTGGCCCTCTCGCCGCCGCTCGGCGAGGCCGTGGTGCCGGCGGCGCTCGGGGTCGAGTGGGCCGAGGCGCTCGGCGAGCGCCTGGTCGGTGGCCTCGACCTGGACGCGATGCGCGCGATCCCGGCCGACACCGTGGTCGCGGCCCACGAGGAGCTGCTCACCGACCCCCGCTTCCGCGGCACCCGAGGCGGCGCGATGCCGATCGTCCTGCCCGGGGCGATCGAGCACGACCCCTTCGACGCCGCGACCATACGGCCCGAGATCCCTCTGCTGATCGGCCACACGGCCGACGAGGCGACCTTCCTATTTCGGGCGGCCGGCCGTTGGCTCGATCCCGACGAGAGACTGCTCACCGGGATCGTGTCCCACCAGCGCGGCGTCGACGATCCGGCCGCGACGATCGCCGCCTACCGCGCCGCAAATCCCGAGGCCGACGGCAACGAGCTGCTCTGTCGGATCGTCACCGACAAGCTCTTCGCCGAGCCCGTCGCCGACTACGCCGCAGCCCGCGCCGCCGCGGGTGCCGAGGTATATCGCCTCCGCATCGACCACATCGGCCCCGACGAGCGCCTCGGCGCCACCCACGCGATCGATGTCCCGCTCCTGTTCGGCACCTACGCTAGGGTGCCGAACGCGCGGGCGGTGAGCGGCGACGGTCCGGCCGCGGTGGCGGCTTCGGCGGCACTTCAGGAGGCCTGCCGCGCCTTCGTCCACGGCGAACCGCCCTGGCCGGCCGCCGAGCAGCGCGTGATCGACGGGGTTGGGCGGCCGCCGGATTAGGACGGTCCGCCCGCCGCAACCCAGCGGAAGGTGTTCCTCAGGGAGACGGTGCCGTCGAAGGGATCGCGGAAGCGGTGGAGGACGGGGATTATCGCCTCGCGGACGGCGTCGATGCCGGAGTCGGCGACCGCCCTGGCGCCGCCGCCGGAGCCAGCCATCGCGCGGGCGGCATCGTCGATCGAGGCGTAGGCCCAGGTGCAGACGACCTCGCCGCTGCCGGCGACACGGAAACCGTGGGATTCGAGCTCCGCCTCCAGCTTCCCCGGCTCCGAGAGCGAGTAGGGCGCGTGCTCGGCCTCTTTCGCCGGCGGCGAGAGCGCCTGCATCGCCTCGTGGACGTGGGTCGCCTCCGACTGCCAGGGCGCGGCGAAGAGGCTCGCGACGAGCATCCCGCCAGGGCGCAGCACCCGCGCCGCTTCGGTCAGCGCCTTGCCCGGGTCGCCGGCGAACTGGAAGGCGTTCACGCCGGTGACGACGTCGAACGACCCGCCCTCCCAGGGCAGCGTCTCCATGTCGCCATCGCGCAGGTCGGCGCCGGGGAGGCGCTCCCGCGCGATCGCCAGCAGCTCCGGCGTCACGTCGATGCCGCTGGACACCGCCCCGCGCTCCTTCGCCAGTTGCAACAGCATCCCAGTCCCGCAACCGATGTCGAGGAGGAGCGTGTCCTCATCCACCTCGGCAGCGTCAAGGACGGCCTCGAAGAGCGGCAGGTTGTGGGGCTCGGACAGCTCCGCCCAGGCCTCGGGGTCGGTCGCCCAGTGGCGACGCTGGATCGCGGCGGCGGCAGAAATGGTCATATGGGTTTCCCTTCATTGATCGGCAGGATGTTCTGGTTGAGGCGGAAGACGTTGTCGGGGTCCCATGCTGACTTCACCCGTCGCAGGCGATCGAGGGCCGGCCCGTAGGCGGTGGCCGCGCCATCATCCTCGTCGTCGCCCATGAAGTTTGCATAGGCGCCGCCCGTCATCAGCGGCTCGATCGCCCGGTAGACGGCCCGCGCCCACTCGATCTCGCGCTCGTCTTCGGACGCGTCCACCCAGCTCGCCGGAATGTTGATCAGCCAGGCCGCCTCGCGGTGCGGGAAGGCGGTCGCCTCGGCGTCGACGCGGGTGATCGCGCCGCCGACGCCGAGGACCTCGACCTGGGAGAACTCGGAGCTGACGTCGGAGGCGACCTCGATCAGAGCCTCGATCGCCTCTGGCGAGAGCGCAGCGAGGTACCCCGCCTTGACGTAGGAGCGTTTGCCATGGCCGAAGAGCTCGTCGCCCGCCGTCTGCATTTTCAGGAACGGCACCTGCTCGATCGAGGTGACCGACGCGGCGAGGCGCTCGGCGATCCCGGCGAGCACCCGCCGCCCCTCGTCGAGGTCGGCGCCGGACCACTCGATCAGCGAGACCACCCCGAGCGTCCCGACCCACTCGTCCGGCAGCCAGACCTGGGGCTGGGCGCGACGCAGGAAGCTGGTCCACAGCAGCTCGTCGGGCGCGCTCGCCGCGATCTCCTCGGCCAAGGTTAGGACCCGCGGCGCTTCCTCGATCGGGTTGAACGTCGCGAGCACCATCAGGTCGCCGATCTCGTGCGCCCGGAACTCGAACTCGGTGACGATGCCGAAGTTGCCGCCGCCGCCGCGCAGCGCCCAGAAGAGGTCCGGGTTGGCGTCGGCGTCGGCGCGCACGAACTCGCCGGTCGCGGTCACCAGCTCCGCCCCGAGCAGGCTGTCGACCGTCAGCCCGAGTCGCCGCATCTGCCGGCCAACCCCGCCGCCGAGCGTCAGCCCGGCGACGCCGGTGTGGGAGACGACTCCTGCCGGGACGATCAGGCCGTGCTCCTGCGTCGCGACGTCGAGCTCCCCGAGCAGGGCGCCGCCGCCGACCCGCGCCCGCCGCGCCGTCGGGTCGATCTCGATCGAGTTCAGTCCGCGCAGATCGATGACGATGCCGCCGTCGCAGGTGCTGTGGCCGGGGAGGCTATGGCCCCCGGAGCGGACGGCGATCGCGAGCCCTTCCGCGCGGGCGTGGCGCACCACTGCCGCGACGTCGGCGCTCGAGTGACAGTAGGCGATCAGTGCCGGGTGCTTGTCGTGCATCGCGTTCCAGATCACGCGGGCCTCGTCGTAGCGGGCGTCGCCCGCCACTACCACCTCGCCGTCGAAGCCATCAATCTTCCTGGTTGCAGCCATTCTGATCCTCCTCCAATTACCTATATACTTATAGATATATGGAAAATTCTAGCAGTGGAGCAGCGGCCCGCAAGCGTGGAGCTGCGGCCGGCGACGATGCGACGCGCGACCTCGCCGTCGTCCTCAACGACATCGCCTGGCTCCTGCCTCGGACGCTGGGCCGCGTGAGCCTTCCCGACGACGTCCTCCCCGCCTCCGAGCTGGAAGTGATGCGGCTGCTCGTCCGCCACCCGGGACTGAGCGTCAACGAGGTGGGCGCCGAGCTGGCGATGCGGCCCAGCAACGTCAGCGGCACCGTGCGGACGCTGATCGCCCAAGGGCTGCTCGAGCGACGGCGCGACGAAGGGGACGGCCGGGTCGCGCGCCTCCACCCCACCGATCGCGCGATCGCCAACCGCGACCGCCGCGAGGCGGCTTGGGGCGAGGCGTTGGAGCGGTACCTGGGATCGCTCGGCGCAAGCGAGCGCAGGCGCATATTGGCGACGAGCGACCCGCTGCGTCAACTCGTCGAGGTGCTCGGCGGCGGCGCCACCGAGGGATCCCACTCGGCGTAGGCCGCCGCCGCGGCCTCGATCTCCTCGCGCCGGGCTGCGTGATCCTTCGCCGTCTCGAGCACCTCGGCGAAGTGGTTGCGCTTCTCCTCCATCGAGATCACCGAGGTGGTGAGGTCCGTCCACGTCAGCGAGGGCGCGACGGCGAGCTCACCTCGCGCCCCGCAGGTCACACATTCGACCTCGCGGCCGCGGATCTCGACCGCGCTCAGGTGGCACATCGGGCAGAGGCCCTCCTCACCGCGGTACTCGACCTGGTCGAAGGGGACTCCGAGCTGCTCGCCGACGGCGCGTCCCACGGCTGCGGCGCGCTCCAACGCTTCCGGCTGCAGGACGATCGACTTCGGCGTCCCGGCGCCCTCGAAGACGACCTGATCGGAGACCGCGATGTGCATCGAGAAGACCATGCTGTGCAGGGTCGGCAGGGCCAGCGACTTCCAGTTCCCGGTCAGCGAGCCGCCAACGGCGATCAGGCCGGCGACGCGCGGCCTCAGCACCCGCTCGTCGGCCCGCATCGGCACCACCGGGTCGCGGCCCTCGCGCCGCGCGGCCGCGATCGCCTCAACGAAGGCGGCGTCGGCGTTCGGCCCCAGAAGTCGGTCGATCGCCACCTTCACCGCCGCCGAGACCGAGCGGGTGACGATCGGCGTCGAGACGATCAGCCCGTCGCAGGCAAGCAGGCGCTCGAACAGCCACTCGCCGTCGTCGTCCTCGCCGAAGCCGGGCACGGCGAGGTCCATCCGCACCTCGTTCAGTCGCACCAGCTCGACCTCGGCGCCCGTCATCGCGGCCGCTCGCAGCGAGGCCTTCAGGAGGATCTCGGCGCTGCCGTCCGGTTGACCGCCGGAAAGCCCGAGGACCACGCCGCTCACGGCGCGACACCACCGTCGATGGCTCTCATGCAGGAGGCTGCTGAGGCTCTGTCTGCACCTGAAGAGCCGCCAGCGTATGCGTGGTCAAGGCGGGCAGATAACGCAAGTGCTGGGCGGGCACCCAGAGGTCGGGGAACCGACGACTCAGGGTGCGCATCGCAACCTTCAACTCCAGCCGGGCCAGCGGCGCACCGAGACAGAAATGGGTCCCTTTCCCGAAGGCGACGTGCTGCTGGGCCCCAGGCCTGCCAGGACAGAAAGAGCGTGCGTCAGGGAACACCGTCTCGTCGTGATTGGCGGCTCCGTAGAGCAGTTGCACCAAGGAGCCGCGCGGAATTACAGCGCCGCCGATCTCGACGTCACGGGTGGTTATCCGCAACAGGCCCTTGGAGGAACCACGACGGCGCAGCGACTCCTCGACCACCGCTTCGGTCCGTTCGGGGTCATCGGCCAAGGACCGCCATAGCCGGGGATCCGCCGAGGTGTAGAGGACGCTGTGGGCGATCTGGTTCGCGGTGGTATCCGTGCCGGCGAGGATCAACTCGGCGCTCATCGCGAGGATGTCCTCGTCGTCGAGGACGCTGCCGTCGGCGAGCGAGGTCGTGGCCAGCGCCGAGAGCAGGTCGTCGGCGGGTTCGCGGCGGCGCCTAGCCAGCTCGGCCGACAGGGCGGCGTGCATGTCGCTGATGCGGCGGAGCCGCGCAAGCATCTCCTCCGCCGCCGCCTCATCCAGATCCACGCGGTCGGCCGCCTGGGTGACGAGCAGATCCTCGGCTACCTTGCGCATGGCGCCGGCAAGCTCGTCCCCGACCCCAAGGATTCCGGCAATCACATAGGTGGTCAACGGGTAGCAGAATGACGCCATCAGATCGGCCTCGCCCCCGGCCATGGCGTCGCTCAGTTCTTCCGCCCTGCTCTCGATCATCGGCTCCAGTGCGGCGACGCGCCGCGGCGTGAAAGCTTGTTGGGCGAGCTTGCGCCTGACGTGATGGGCGGGGGCGTCGGTGGTCAGCAGAAAGCGCCTGTCGTCCGGCATCCCGCCCTGTTGCGCGGCGTCCAACTCGGCGGGCCACCTCCGCGCGAGCTTGTCGGCAAGCCGATCGCCTTCCTGGATGAATTCCGAAGAAAACGTCTCGGTATCCCGGATCGCGCTCACCACATCCTCATAGCGGGATATGAACCACAGCCCGAGTACGTCCGAGCGGAACACGGGTGCGTCGGCCCGTGCCGCGGCGTAGTTGGGATAGGGATCCTGCAGGTCCGCAAGGCTCAGCGGATCGTAGTCAGCCGGGTGGAATTTGCCGTCACCCTCGATGGCCGTCGTGACCTTGGACATAGGGTCGTTCTCCTTGTCTCGAAAACTATGAGTCAACAGGTGTCGAAAAAGATCGAGCATGTCGATCCGGGAATGTGGCTCCGTGTCCGATGTCTCGCCCAGGCGTCGCCCTTGATCCCGACCGAAGGGGGACGAGCGCGACGCGGCACTGACCGCCACCGCGGAACGGCTGCTCGCCGAGGGTCGGCTCTCCGACGCCTCGATTGCCGAATTGGCAGCCGATCTCGGCCAGCTCCGACGGGCCGACCTGCGGCGGACCGAGCGCCGGCCCCTGGCCGTCTGGACGCGGACGATGGGACTCGTCGATCCGGCCGACATTCACTGTTGCTCTTCCCGCGATCCCGGGCGCGGCTGAACCGCCCCGTTCTTCCAGCCGGGCCCCGGCCGGCAGGGGATCGGACAGCTCAATGCTCCGAGCCCGCGCTCGCGGCAACGGTCGATGATGCCTGGGCCGTCTCCGATTTGTAGAACAGCCGCGCCTCGAGCCACTTCCAGGCGTGGACCAGCGGCGGCGGCGGGTTGGCGGCCACCCCGTCGGGCTGTTTGATCGCGGTGATCGTCAAGAGCAACCCGGCGACCAGCAGCTGGTACTTGCCGATGTTGAATTCGCGGTTCAGGAAGGTGACGAAGAGGCCGGTCGACGCCATCATGATCCCTGCGAAGACCGCCCCGCCGATCCGGCCGACGCCGGCGACAAAGGCGATCGCCACCAAGCCCAACGAGGTGAAGACTTCGAAGGTCGGTGGGCTCACCGTCTGCTGCGTGTAGGCGAAGAGCACTCCCCCGACCCCGGCGATCCACGAGGACAGCGCGAAAGCCAACAGCTTGGTGCGGTTGACGTCGATCCCGGCAGCCGCGGCCGCCCGCTCGTTCGAGCGCACGGCGATCATCATCCGCCCGGCGGGCGCGCGCCGCAGCCGCGCCACCAGCAGACCGATCCCGCAGACCACCGCCAAGACGAAGATCCCGAAGATCACCCTCGGGTAGGCGTTGCCGGAGGAGATGCCGAGGTTCCAGCCGAGCAGACTCGGGTTGCCGACCTTGGTTCCGCCAAGTCCGCCGGTGAACCAGGTCCAGTTGAAGACCAGGGAATCGAGCACCAAGCCGGCCGACAAGGTCACCACGGCCAGGTTCACCCCGCGCAGGCGCAGGGCGGGGAGCCCGATCACGATCCCCAGCGGCACCGCGGCGAGGCTGGCGAGGATAAATGAAAAGGGGAAGCCGATGCCGAGCTGGCCGGTGATGTGGGTGAGGGCGAAGGCGCTCACCCCGGCGAAGGCCATCTGGGCCAACGACACCTGGCCCACGTAGCCGGTCAGCACGACCAGCGAGAGTGCCAGGCAGATCCAGACGAAGGAGCTGATCAGCGCGAAGCGCAGCGAGCCCTGCAGGAGAACGAGCGCGATCGCGCCGACCGCGAAGCAGAACGCGGTGGTCACGTAGGGCCGCGAGGGCCGACCCAGCGAGGGGTTGCGCTGGACGACGATCTCACCGCGTGCCCGCATCCCTTTCGCGACCAGGGTCATGCCGACGACGATCACGATGAAGGGGATCGCTTCCGGCAGCCCTTCCTTGGGCAGCCAGTCGATCACCGAGATCAGCTTGGTGACCTCCGACTGCAGCATGCCGAGGATCAGGCCCGCGGCCGCTGCGATCGCGAAGGACTGGAAACGGGCGACCAAGGCGACGGCCAGCGCCGGGACGATGAAGAGCGTGTAGGAGGCAGGCTGAATCGTCGCAATCGGCGCGATCAGGATCCCGGCCAGGGCGGCCAGTACGGTCGCCAGCACCCAGTTGGTGGCGGCGATCCGGTCGGCCGAGAGGCCGATCACCGCGGCGCCCTCTTCGTTCTCGGAGGCGGCGCGGGTCGCCAGGCCGAAGCGGGTGAAACGGTAGGTCGACCAAAGCGCAGTCGCCAGCACCACGACCAGGCCGGCGAACCAGAGGCGATCGACGGGCACGATCACGCCGGCGAAGTGGAGAGGGGAGTCGGGCAGGATCGTCGGCACCGATTTCGGGTTCGAGGAGAAGTCGAGCACGGCGATCGCCTGCAGGTAGAGAAGGATGCCGACCGAGGCGCAGATCCGCGCGAGCTGAGTGGCGTGGCGCAGCGGACGGTAGATGAGTAGGTACATGACGAGACCGAGCACGGCCGCGTAGAGAAGTGCGGCGATCATCGCTGGTGCGTTGCCCATTTCCGAGCCGGTGATCGTGATCTCGTGAGGTAGGATCGCCCACGGCAGCTCCAACTTTCCTTCGGTCCGCAGCCCGAAATAGACGTAGGCGATGAACATCGCCACCGCCGAGTGGCCGAAGTCGACTACCCCCGCCGAGCGGTACTTCATCACCAGCCCGAGGGCGAGGATCGCGTAGATCGCGCCGGAGCCGAGGCCGAGTAGCAAGAAGAGGATGTAGGAGCTCATGTGTGTTGTGTGCCTCTGTCGGTTTCACTCCCGAGGCCGTCGCCGACATCGGGAGCTCCACGATCACTTGGTTCTTCATAGCCTTTTGGTGGAAGTGCTTCGGTGTCCCCATTCCGTCGGTCACCGACCGGAAGGGCGGTGATTTTTTCCGCTGCCTCATCGCCGAGGTAGCTGGCCCGCAGAAGCTCCGATTCACCCCGCAACCGCTGCGCCATCCCCTCGAGGACTAGCCGGCCGTGGCTGAGGACGTAGGCCTTGTCGGCGACCTGCAGCGCCAGCGGCACGTGCTGCTCGACGAAGAGGACCCCGGTCCCCATCTCGGTCGCCACCCGGCGCAGGATCGGCAGCAGACGCTCGACGATGATCGGCGCCAGGCCAAGACTCATCTCGTCGACCAGTAACAGGTGCGGCCGGCCGACCAGCGCCCGGCCCACCGCCAGCATCTGCTGCTCGCCGCCGGAGAGGACACCGGCCTTGCGGGCCAGGCACTTCTCCAACTCGGGCAGCATCTCCAGCACCGCGTCGGTCGGCAGGTCGTTGCCGCCGGTGCGGGCGAGTTGCAGGTGCTCGCGCACGGTGAGGCCGTTGAAGAGGGCGCGGCTTTCCGGCACCAGCGAGACGCCTTCGCGGGCGAGCTTGTGGGTCGCTCGGCCGCCGATCTCGCTGCCGTCCATGGCGATCGTCCCGGCGATCGGCGCGTACAGGCCGGCGATCGTCTCCAGGGTCGTCGTCTTGCCGGCGCCGTTGGCGCCGAGCAGGGCGACGACTTCGCCCGCACCGACCTGGAGGTTCAGGTCGCGGACGACCGGCTGGCCGAAATACCCGGCGTCGAGACCAGTAATCTCGAGCCGCGGCGCGATTGCCACGTCAGTTGGCACTGGCCACCTCCTGCTTGCCGAGATAGGCGCCGATCACGGCGTCGGAAGAGCGGATCTCGCTCGGCGTCCCCGAGGCGATGAGTTTGCCGAAGTCGAGCACGTAAATCTGCTCGCAGACGCCGAGCACGAGGCTCATGTCGTGGTCGACGAGGAAGACCGAGACGCCGGCGGCGGGCAGCGTGCGCAGTCGCTCGCCGAGCTCGGCGCTCTCGTCGGTGTCGAGGCCGGCGGCCGGCTCGTCCATCATCACCAGCCGCGGCCGCTGCGCCAGGGCCCGCGCCACCCCGACCAGCTTACGGCGGCCGGCCGAGAGCTCGGTAGGCAACCGTTCGGCGTCATCCTGGAGACCGCACAGGCGCAAGGCCCAGTCGACGTCGTCCCGCGAGCGCTCCCCGATCGGTAGGAAGAGGTCGCGCAGAGCGCGACCGATGCCGAGATGGTCGGCGGCGACCTGGAGGTTCTCCTCCACGGTTAGATCGTCGAAGAGCTCGACCGACTGGAAGGTCCGGCCGAGTCCGCGGCGCGCTCGCTTGTAGGGCCGCATCCGGGTGACCTCCTCGCCGTCGAAGCTGACGCTGCCGCTGCTCGCCGGGTGATAGCCGGTGAGGGCGTCGATCGCCGAGGTCTTCCCCGCCCCGTTGGGACCGATAAGACCGACGACCGATCCCTCCCGCACCTCCAGGTCGAGCGCGTCGACCGCGATCACAGGTCCGTATGAGACCTGCAAACCGCTCGCTCGCAACAGTGCCGGCATCGCCTCCGTCAGCCCTTCAGCGTCCATGCCGGGACATGCGCTCCGGCACGCGCGGCCTCGCGGTTTACGATCCAGGGTCCGATCAGCGGCGACCCGGGGGTCGTCTGGGCGTAGCCTGGGGCACGCGCCGTGCCTGCAGCAGCGGCGACCATGAAGCGGCCATCGACATTCCCGAGAAGCATCCCGACAGAGAGAGTACAGAAATCAATTCTGTATGCAAGTTTCGAGATATCCATGGGTCGGCAGACTCGATCGTTGATCGATGAGCCGCTGTCCTGGGGGCGGAGCCAGCCGGGCTCCCCGGGATCGTCCGGCCCCGCCCAGTTGGCGACCCGCGGGTGGATTGATCCGCACCGCCACGCGCTCCTACCTCGCCCTCCTCATGACCATCGCGAAGCCTGCCGTCGCGCCCGCTCGGTCGGGACCGACGAAGCCGTCGTGGACCTCATGCACGAGCGCCCCGAGCTGACCGCCGATGCCTGGATGCCGACGATCGGGCTAGCTGGCTGATTCGGCGGGGCGGGGGCGGCACGGGATCGGGCCATCTCGCGGCGGCCCGGGCGGGCTGTGGCCACCGCGAAATGGCCGGGCCCTGCGGGGGTTCGGGGCGCCTGCGGGGCCGGGGCGCGGAAGTGCGGCGGGAGGCGCGAGGAAGATGCCGGGGACGGTCCCGGAGTCAAGTCGCGAGTTGTGGTGTAACGGACCCGCCGGCACTTCTCATCGCTCCAG
>JAFDWG010000044.1 GCA_018268605.1 Actinomycetota bacterium
CCGGGCAACTTCATCTTCCGCACCCGCGAGTTCGAGCAGATGGAGATGGAGTTCTTCGTCCCGCCCGACAGTGCCGACCGCTGGTACCACGAGTGGATCGAGATCCGCGAGCGCTGGTACACCGACCTCGGCATCCGCCCCGACCACCTGCGGATCCGCCCCCACGACCAGGACGAGCTGTCCCACTACTCATCGGGGACGAGCGACGTCGAGTACCTCTTCCCGATCGGCTGGTCGGAGCTCGAGGGCATCGCCAACCGCGGCAACTTCGACCTCACCCAGCACGCGAAACACTCCGGCGAGAAGCTCGAGTACTTCGACCAGCAGACCAAAGAGCGCTACGTGCCGCACGTGATCGAGCCCGCCGCGGGCGCCGACCGCGCGACCCTCGCCTTCCTCGTCGACTCCTACGAGGTCGAGGAGGTCGAGGGCCGCCGGCGCACCGTGCTGCGCCTGCACCCGCGCCTCGCCCCCGTCAAGGTCGCCGTCCTCCCGCTCGTCTCCAAGGAGGGCCTGCCGGAGAAGGCCCACGACGTCTTCGCCGACCTCCGCAAGCGCCTCCCCGCCGAGTTCGACGAGGGCGGCTCGATCGGCAAGCGCTATCGCCGCCAGGACGAGATCGGCACCCCCTGGGGTATCACCGTCGATTTTCAGACGATGGAGGACGACACCGTCACCCTGCGCGACCGCGACTCCCTCGAGCAGGTCCGCGTCCCGATCGAGGACCTCGGCGACGAGCTCGTGAAGCGCCTGGAAGCGCCCTGGCAGAGCCCGAAGCTCTCCGATTCCTGAGGCCGACGCCCGAATTTCGGGTAGTGCGGCACAAATTTCCCGTCATCGCGTCAAGGTTCCGCCCGGCGAGGTCGAATATGTCTCGACTATTTCCCTCGTCTGAACGGAGCCCGCCGTGGCATATGAGCTTGACATCCCGAACAGCGACCAGAAGGCCAAGGTCCGAAACCCGTGGGCGGTGGCCCTGCTGCCGATCATCACGCTCGGGATCTACCACCTCGTCTGGTGGTACCGCATCAACAAGGAGATGAAGGCCTTCGGCGAAGCGCGGGGCTATGACCTCGGGCGCAACCCGGTGAACTCGCTGCTCGCGCTGTTCCCAGGCGGGATCATCATCGTCCCGGCGCTGATCACCTACTGGAAGGGCACCAAGCGCGTGCAGGGCACCTCGGCGCTCGCCAACCGCGAGCCGGTCAACGGTTGGCTCTGCCTGGTCCTCTATCTGCTGCTCGCGCCGGCGATGTGGGCGTACCTGCAGGTGTCGCTGAACCACGTGTGGGAGCAGGAGCTCGGCTCGGGCGTGCCCACCGACTCCAGCCCGATGCCGGAAAAGCTGGCCGAGTAGCCGGTCAACTCGACAGGTATTCCTCGACCTCTCGCGCGTCGGCCTCGAGCCGGCGCGCCGTCGTCTTGGTGATGTTCTCGAGGTGCTCGATCGCGACCTTGCCGTTCGGCAGGCGCCACCTTGCGACGGCGCGGCCCTTGACCAGGGCGAACGGGTAGAAGACGCCGTTCGTCGTGACGAGGCCCTTGTGGTCGCCGATCACCGCATCGCGGGAGGCCCAGCCGAGCAGCAAAGGATCGAAGGCGCCGAGGAGGCGCGGCGGCGGAAGCGGCGCGGGGTCCTCGCGGTTGCGGAGGTCGACCAGGCCATCGCCGAGGTCGACGATCCGGCGGGCGATCGCAGCCAAGCCACGGCGCACGTCGCCCAGAGAGAGCTGAGCCCAGCGCGCGAGGTCTGCCTCCGTCGCCGGGCCGTGGCCGACGAGATAACGGCGCGCGAGCTCGCCCAGCGCCTTCTCCCGGACGGGGAGCAACTGCTCGCCGAGCCAGTCGCGGACATCGACGAAGGCCTGTTCCTTGCCGGCCATCGGGCCGCGGACGCAGACTCCGTGGAGGGTCGCATAGAAGAGGATGTGGGGAAGGGCCTGGCCGACGGTCGGGACGTCGGCGGAGTCGAGGGCGTCGCGCAGCTCGGCGCGGGTGCGCGGCCCGTCGGCGAGGGCGCGCCGGACCGTCTCGACGCCGCGGTCGGCCTTGTCCCCCACCCCCGTCTGCTCGAGCCGCTTGCGGCAGGAGGTCCATTGCTGCGGCGTCGTTATTGCCTGCAGCAGCGGATAGTCCTCGCTACGGATCAGGTGCAGCGTGCCGCGGTTGACCCACGTGACGATCAGCCGCCGCGCGTCGAGCGCGCCGTCGACGTCGGAGGCGACGAGTCCCTCGCTCCGCGCCCGCACCGCCAACCGCGCCCCCCGCGGATCCTGCGCCTGCACCGCCAGCAAACGCTCCGCCACCTCAACGGGATCGCGCGCCGGCCTGGTCGCCAGCCCTTGCGCCGTGATCCGCGCCGCGTGCACGCGTTCAGATGTTCCTTTTGGCGCTCTGGACGCCATAAAGAACAGCTGGCGGGCCTAGTCCTTGCCGCTGAGGCGGTTCCAGGCCTTGGTCCAGAAGCTCGGCTCGGGCTCACCCGCGACGTCGTCCGGGGAGACCTCGAGGGACCCCGGGTTCTTTCCAGGCTCGGCCAGTTTCGCCGCCGTCGCCGCGTCGATGTTGAGGACCACGCCGCGTTCGTAGATCGCGTCGACCTCCGGCGCGTCGACGAACTTATGGCCGCCCGGCCTCCGCGGCGTGGTGTCGAAGACGATGCCGTCGAAGAGGTCCGCCTCGGGCGCGTCGAGCACCTTGACGACGATCCCCAGGTTCACCTCGTCGGAGGAGAAGACGGGGATGCCGCGTTTCGCGACGAGGTAGGAAACCTTCGCTCCGAGATCTTCCATGGCGCGAGCCTAACGGAGCGCGCGTCGGCCACACCGCGCCGCGTACACTCATCACGGCAACACCCGACCGGGAAGGGATGCGCATGGGAACCAACTTGGCCTCGATCGTCAGTGCGAGCGCCGCTCGCGACGCCGACGCGCCGGCCGTGCGACTTGGCGACCGCACCATGACCTACGGCGAGCTGGAGGACCGCGTCGCGCGGGCCGCGACCCTCCTGCGCAAGCACGGCCTGAAGCCCGGCGACCGGGTCGCGGTGATGCTGCCGAACGTGCTCGAGTTCCCGCTCGCCTACTACGGCGCGCTGCATGCCGGGGGCATCGTCGTGCCGATGAACGTGCTGCTGAAACGGCGCGAGATCGCCTTCTATCTGGAGGACTCGGGAGCGAAGCTGCTCCTCGCCTGGCACGAGTTCGTCGAGGAGGCCCGGGCGGGCGCCGACGAGGTGGGCGCCGAGCTGATCGAGGTCGAGCCGGAGGAGTTCGCGGCAACGCTCAAGGAGCTCGAGCCGGCGCCGGAAATCGCGGCGGTCGACGACGAGGACACCGCGGTGATCCTCTACACCTCCGGCACCACCGGGAAACCGAAGGGCGCCGAGCTCACCCACCGTAATCTCGACGAAAACTCGGAGATCGTCTCGCGGACGATCTCCGAGGTCGAGGTCGGCGACGTGGTCCTGGGGACGCTGCCGCTCTTCCACAGCTTTGGCCAGTCGGTGGCGATGAACGGCACCGTACGCCGCGGCGCGGTCCTCACCCTGGTGCCGAAATTCGATCCCGGCGAGGCGCTGGCGACGATCGAGCGCGACGGCGTCACCCACTTCTACGGCGTGCCGACGATGTTCGGGGCGATGCTGCACCATCCCGGGCGGGAGGATTTCGACACCTCGACCCTGCGGATCTGCGTCACCGGCGGCGCGTCGATGCCGGTGGAGGTGCTGCGCGGCTACGAGGAGGCCTTCGGCGCGATCCTCCTCGAGGGCTACGGGCTCTCGGAGACCTCACCGACCTCTTGTTGTGGGCACCCCGGTCAGGTGCGCAAGCCGGGCTCGATCGGGACGCCGATCGAAAAGGTCGAGATGCGGATCGTCGCCGAGAACGACCAGGAGGTACCGACCGGCGAGGTCGGCGAGATCGTCATCCGCGGCCACAACATCATGAAGGGCTACTGGGGACGACCCGACGCCACCGCCGAGGCGATCCGCGACGGCTGGTTCCACAGCGGCGACCTGGGGCGCGAAGACGAGGACGGCTTCTTCTACGTCGTCGACCGCAAGAAGGACATGATCATCCGCGGCGGCTACAACGTCTATCCCCGCGAGGTCGAGGAGATCCTCTACGAGCACCCGGCCATCCGCGAAGCCGCCGTCGTCGGCGTCCCCCACGACGAGTGGGGTGAGGAGATCGGCGCCGCCGTCGTCCTCGAGCCGGGCGAGGAAGCGGCCCCGGAGGAGATCAGCGCCTACGTCCGCGAGCGCATCGCCGCCTACAAGTACCCGCGCGTGGTCTGGTTCCTCGAGGAGCTGCCGAAAGGGCCCACCGGCAAGATCCTGAAGCGCGAGATCGAGGTCCCGGCGCAGGTCGACGCCTGAAACTGGCCGGCCGGCCAGGGACGCGGTACTCTCGGGTTCCACGTGAACCTAGACATGGACAGGGGTTGAGATGAGCGTCGCCTCCCAGAGCCTGATGGACAACATCAGCTACGAAGACCTCTACAAGCGCTGGGAGCAGGGGAACTGGTCGGCGTACGACATCGACTTCTCCGCCGACGTCGCCGGCTGGAACGGGTTGAGCGACATGCAGCGTGCCTCGGCGATGTGGATCTACTCGATGTTCTTCTACGGCGAGGACCGGGTCGCGGACACGCTCGCGCCATACATCACCGCCGCGCCGACCGAGGAGCAGTCCTACTTCCTCGCCACCCAGCAGGTCGACGAGGTCCGCCACTCGCTCTTCTTCCACCGCTTCTTCAAGGAGGTCATCGGGGTCGATGGCGAGACGATCGAGGACACCCTCGCCTCCACCCGCCCACAGCTGAACTGGGGCTACCGCGGCGTCTTCGACCGCCTCGACCGGATGGCCGAGGAACTGCGCAAGGACACCTCGCTGCCGAAGTACGCGCAGGCGATCACGCTTTACCACCTGATCGTCGAGGGTAGCCTCGCCCAACCCGGCCAGCACTTCATCGAGGACTTCTTCGCCAAGGGCGAGACGATGCCCGGCTTCAGCACCGGGATGGCGAACGTCTCCCGCGACGAGCAGCGCCACATCGGCTTCGGCGTCAAAGTCCTCTCCGAACTGCTGGCGGCGAGCCATCCCGCCTCGGAGGAGTGCCGCGCGGCGGTGATCGAGCTGCTGCGCGAGGTCCTCCCCTACAGCCCCGCCGTCTTCCGCCCGCCGAACCTCGACCGCGCCTACACCGAGTGCTACGGCTTCACGATGGAGGACATCTACGGCTTCGGCCTCAAGCTGGTCCGCCAGCGCTGGCGGACGATCGGCTTCCCGACCGAGGAGATGCCGCCCGGCGTCTTCCCCTTCGCCCCCGACAAGCCCGAGGAGCAGATCGCGGCCGACCAGGTGAAGCTGATGCTCGGCGGGATCATGGGACCCGCGGACGGCAGCGTCGCCCCGAGCACCGACCCGGAGCTGATGCGCCTCTGGTTCGACGTCACCGCCCGCGTCGCCGACCCGTCCGCCGCCAACGGCACGCCGCTCGTCTACCAGTGGAAGTTCACCGACGCCGAGCCGTGGCACATGATCATCGAAAACGGCTCGACCCGCGCCGAGCCCGGCGTCGCCCCGAACCCGGCGGTGACGATCGAGGCCTCCTGGGCCGACTGGCTGGCGACGACCAAACCCGACGCGAACCCACTGAAGCTCTTGCTGACGCGGAAGGTCCGTCCCCACGGCAACCTGCGCGAGCTGGCGCGGATGCGGAAGGTCTTCGGCTAGCGGTCGCTAGGAGATCGGCGGGCGCAGGTCGGCCCAGGGGCGCTCGGCCTCGATCTGGGCGGCGAGGGAGATCAGGAGGGACTCGCTTTCGGGACGGCCGATGACCTGGATCGCCAGCGGCATGCCGTCGGCGCCGAGGCCGAAGGGGATCGACATCGCCGGGTTGCCGGTGTGGTTCCAGGGGACGCAGTAGGGATAGAAGCGGCTCATCCCGAGCACGGTGTGGAGGGCGCTGCGACCCTGCCAACGGCGGATCGGCAGCGCGGTGCCGCCCATCACCGGCATGACGAGGACGTCGACGTCGTCGAAGATCGCGTTGATGCGGGCGATCTCGGCGGGGCGGTTGGCCATCGCCTTTTCGTAGAGCGCCTCGGGCAGCAGGCCGCCGAGCTTGCCGAAGCCGCGGGTGCGCCGTTCGAGGCGCTCGGGCAGCGGCACTTCCTCGACCGTTTCGGCGACGCCCTTGAGGAAGCGCGCGGTGATCGTGTTCCCGACCGTCCCCCAGTCGGGGTCGCGATGGAACACGTCGTGGCCGAGCGTGGCGAGGAAGGCGGCGGCGTCGGCGGTCGCCTGCTTCACCTCGTCGGAGACGGTGGGCGGAGCGATCGCGCGGGGAGCAAGAGTCGACCAGGCGACCCGCAGCTTTCCGGGCGCGTCCTTGACGGAGTCGACGAACGGCTTGGCGGGCGGTGCGGGCGCTTCGTCCTCGGTCGAGCCGCCGGAGACGACGTCGAGCCAGAGAGCGGTGTCGATCACCGAGCGGCTGAGGCAGCCTTCGACCGCGAGGCCGCGCCAGCCTTCCTTGCGGGGCGCAAGCGAGACGCGGCCGCGACTCGGCTTCAGGCCGAAGAGGCCGTTGCAGGCGGCGGGGATGCGGATCGAGCCGGCGCCGTCCCCGGCCGACGCGACCGGGACCATGCCGGCGGCCACCGCCGCGCCTGAGCCGCCACTCGAGCCGCCGGGCGTGCGCTGCGGATTCCAAGGGTTGCGGGTGACGCCATAGGTCGCCGACTCGGTGAAGCCGCAGATCGCCAGCTCGGGCAGGAGCGTGAGGCCGACGATGATCGCCCCCGCCTCGCGCAGCCGCCGCACGACCTCGGAGTCGGCTTTGGCGGGGATCTCGAAGGCGTCGGTGCCGTGCGTGTTGATCTCCCCGGCGACGTCGATTTCGTCCTTGATCGCGATCGGCACGCCGAGGAGCGGCCGATCGTCTCCCGCGCCCCGCCGCGCCTCGGCCTGCTCGGCTTCGAGCATCGCCTTGTCGGCGAAGACCTTGCGGAAGGCGTTCAGCTCCGGATCGATCCGGTCGATCCGTTCGAGCGACTGCCCGACCAGCTCGGTCGGACTGACCTCCCCGGCACGCACCATCTCGGCCTGTCGGGCAAGCCCCGCGAACGCGATCTCATCTCCCCCCTGCGGCACGGCCGCGATCCTACCTCGCCCGGCCTCGCCCAAGCGAGATCAGGTCGTACCCCGGCACGTCATTGCGTCGTGCGGCTCAGGCGGCGGAAGCTCAGTCGCTGACCAGCAGGTAACGCGCGCTTGCCGCCCCGGCCTTGAGCGCCGGGCCCATGTCGCGACTGGGGTCGCTCAGAGACTGGAGGGCGAAGCCGTCGGCTACGGCGAGGAGGTAGGCGACGACGGCCTCGGCGTCGAAGCGGAGAGAGAGGATGCCCTCATCCTCCTTGGCGCGGAAGACGGTGGCGACGTGGGAGCGGGTCGCCTCGAAGAGCTGGCCGACCTCGTGCTGGATGTCGGGGTTACGGCGGCCGGCAGAGAAGAGCTCGTAGAGGAGGAGGAAGTAGCCGGGATCATTCTCGATCATGTCGGTGAGGCTGGAGACGAGGACGTCGAGGACGTCGTCGGCCGTCTTCGCCTCGGCGAGCATCTTGTCCAGGCGGGCGATGCGGAGTTCGGTGTCACGGCGCACCACCTCGACGAGGAGGCGCTCCTTGGTCCCGAAGTAATAGTGGAGGAGGCCGCGGCTTACCCCGGCCTCGCGGGCGACGTGCTCGAAGGTCGAGCCCGCCGCCCCGCGTTTGGCGACGCTGTCGCGCATCGCGTCGACGATGCGTTGCGCCTTCTCACCACTGAGTTGACGCTCTTTGGTCCCGGCCTCCACCGAGTCGTCGCCGCCTTTGCCTCTGACTCTGTCGGCCCTACGAGCCGTTGATGCTGGTGGTACTGGTGTACTCGAACTCCTCTTCGGCACCGAAGAGGGCGTCGAGGACAGCCTTGCGCGCACCCTCGCTGACGACCAGGGCGACGACGCCGCCGATGATCGAGAGCAGGATCAGTTTGCGCAGCGGATGGCGCTTCTTCCGCGGCTTCTGCAGACGCTCGCGCGCCTCCTGAAGGGCTTCGGCGGCCTGGCGCATTTCCTTCTGCACCTTCTTGTCGGAGGTCACGGCCTTCACCGTGCCCTTGCCGTTGCCGGTCGCGCGGCCGTAGGCCTTCTTGGCGGAGTGGTACGCGTCCTTGAGGTTCTCGCGCAGGTCTTCGTCCTCGATGAGGCGCTGGACGTAAGGGTTTTCGCGGGCGGCTTCGTACAGGTCGCCGGCGCGGTCCGCCGTCTGGGTGGTCTTGCTCTTGGACATCCCTTCTCCCTCGCTGTTCTCGCGGTCGCTTTCTCGCGGTTTCGCCCAGGATATACCCGCAGTTGGCGACGGGACACCGCGACGGACGTTCGGCGGGCCGCGCTCACTCCGGCCCGACGCCGTCCAGAAGCACGCCGTTGCTGCGGAAATCGAGCTTCGCGTCGCGCAGTTGGCGCAGCCGCAGCGGCGCCAGACCGGGCCGCTGGAAGCGGTAGCGGCGGATGTCGAGCCGCCCGGTGCTTTCCAGCCCGACCTGGCGGAAGCCCGGGCCGAGCAGCCGCCGCGGCGGGGGCGGCGCCGCCCCGTCGGAGACGAAGTCGACTTCCTTCACCAGCCAGTCGTAGCCCTCGCTGGCCCGCACCTGGATCGCCCCGGTCGAGAGGTAGTAACGCAGCGGCGCCTCGCCGAGCGTCCAGGTGACGGTCGCGCGGGGCCCGTGCGGCTCCCCCATGCTGTCGGCGACGGCGCCCCAGTTCGGCCGCTGGAATTGTTCGTCGGTGCTCGCCAGGATGCAGAAGCCGAGCGAGTACGCGACCAGGAGCGCGCCGATCGCGGCGCCGAGCTTGCGCGAGGCGGGCGAGGCGATCGCGATTCCGATCGCTGCCAGCAGGGGCACCAAAGCCGGGATCAGGTTGCGGGCGAGGACGAAGTTCTTGCTCGAGTCGACGAGGGCGATCCCCACCGGGATCCCGATCGCCGCGGCGACGAGGAGCAGCGGCCTGCCCGCGGCGTGGCGGTCGCGATCGGCGGGACGCCGCAGGAGCAGCGCCAGCGCGCCGAGGCTCAGCGCCAGCGGCACGATGGCGAGCCAGGGACGCTCGGGACGGGCGATGATGTCCCCGGTCTCCCCGATGACGAAGGTCACCGCCGTTTCGGCGAGCCGGTGCCCGAGGGTGAAGTTGCCGATCCACTCGGCATGGCCGAGCTCCGTCTGGTGGATCGCCACCGGCGCCACCGCGATCGCGCACGCCCCGAGGATCGCCATGCCGATGAGACTCGTCCGCGGCCCGCGGCGCCGCAGCAGCATCAGCGCCTCGGCGAGGATCGGGAAGGCGACGAAGTAGTGCGTCGCGATCGCGACCCCGGACCAGATCCCCCACCAGACGAAGTCGCGGCGCTCTCCCCGTCGTTCGGCCCGCAGCCAGTAGAGCGCCGAGAGAGCGCCGAAGAGGGCGACCAGCGCGTAGGCCCGCGCCTCCTGCGAGTACCAGAGCATCATCGGGTTGACCGCGACCAGCGCCGCGGCCCAGAGGCCGGCGCGCCGCCCGCGCAGCTCCACCCCGATCAGGTAGGCGACCGGGACGGTGAGCACCCCCGCCACCGCCGACACCGACCGCAGCCCGAACTCCCCGGTGCCGACGAGCTGCGTCCAGATCCAGGCGATCGCGTAGTAGACGGGCGGGGTCGACTCGCTGAACCAGACCGCGTGCATCGCGTGGCCGAAGCCGGCGCGCAGGACGCGGCTGGCGGTGACGACCTCGTCGTGGTGGTAGCTCTGCACGCCCAGCGTGGCGAACCGCAGGGCGGCGGCGAGCGCGGTCAGCCCGACGACGATCCAGAACGCGGTCGAATGGTCCCGCGCCCACTCGACCGGAGAGCGGCGACGGACGCGCGCGGCGACCCGGCGTGCGGCACCGGGGACAGCTGCCGCCTCCATCAGGTGCGCGCCCTCAAGAGAGCGCGACGTCGATCGCTTTCGAGACCTCGTCGACGAACACGAACTGCAAGCCTCCCAGCTCTTTCTTGGGGATCTCCGCCGCGTCCCCTTCGTTGCGCTCGGGCACCAGCACCCGTTTGATCCCCGCCCGCTGCGCCGCCAACGACTTCTCCTTCAGCCCGCCGATCGGCAGCACCTTGCCGGTCAGCGTCACCTCGCCGGTCATCGCCACGTCGTTTCGCACCGGCCGCCCGCTGATCAGGGACGACAGCGCCACCGTCATCGCCACCCCGGCCGAGGGACCGTCCTTCGGCACCGCCCCCGCCGGGACGTGGATGTGGACGTCGTGGCTCGCGAACCAGTCCTCGGTCAGCTTCGGCGCGATCTGCGACTGGTGCCCCCGCACGTAGGCGAGCGCCGCCTGCGCCGACTCTTTCATCACCTCGCCGAGCTGGCCGGTGATCGTCAGGCGTCCCGAGCCGGGCATCCCCGCCGCCTCGATGAAGAGCACGTCGCCGCCCGCCGGCGTCCAGGCCAGGCCGGTGGCCACACCGGGGTCCTTGGTGCGCCGCCGCGTTTCGGTGAAGACGCGCCGCCGTCCCAGCATCTCCCGCGCCTTCTTGCCGGAGACCCGGACTTTCCCTTTCGCCTTGCCTTCGGCGACCTGGCGCGCGACTTTGCGGCAGATCGTCCCGATCAGGCGCTCCAGGTTCCGCACGCCGGCCTCACGGGTGTACTCCTCGATGATCACGGTGAGCGCCGCGTCGGAGAAATCGATCTGGGACGGTTTCAGCCCGTTCGCGGCGATCTGGCGGTCGACCAGGTAGCTGCGCGCGATGTGGCGCTTGTCGTCGAGCGTGTAGCCCGCCAGTTCGATCACTTCCATCCGGTCGAGCAGCGGCCCCGGGATCGTGTCGAGAACGTTCGCGGTGGCGATGAAGACGACGTCGGAGAGGTCGAAGGCGAGGTCGAGGTAGTGGTCGCGGAAGGTGTCGTTCTGCGCCGGGTCGAGCACCTCGAGCATCGCGCTCGCCGGATCCCCGCGGAAGTCGGCGCCCATCTTGTCGAGCTCGTCGATCATGAAGACGGGGTTACGGGACCCGGCGTCTCGGAGCGCGCGGATGATCGTCCCAGGCAGCGCGCCGATGTAGGTGCGGCGGTGGCCGCGGATCTCTGCCTCGTCGCGGACGCCGCCGACCGAGATGCGCTCGAACTCGCGCCCGAGCGCTTTCGCGATCGAGCGGCCGAGGCTCGTCTTCCCCACGCCAGGCGGGCCGACGAAGCACAGGATCGGGCCGGGGCTCTCCGGGTTCAGCTTGCGCACCGCGAGGTACTCGAGGATCCGGTCCTTGACGTCCTCGAGGTCGTAGTGGTCGGCGTTCAGGACTTTGCGCGCGTGGCGCATGTCGAGGTTGTCCTTCGTCCCCTTGTCCCAGGGCAACTCGACCAGCCACTCCAGGTAGGTGCGGATGACGCCGTGCTCGGCCGCCGCGGGCGGCAGTTTCGCCAGGCGCCCGAGCTCCCGGTCGGCGGCTTTGCGCGCTTCCTCGGGCAGGTTCGCGGCCTCGATCTTCTCCTGCAGTTCTTTGACTTCGGCGGCGCTCTCGTCCCCTTCGCCGAGCTCGTCCTGGATCGCTTTCAGCTGCTGGCGGAGGAAGAACTCGCGCTGGCCTTTGTCGACTTCGGACTGGACCTGGGACTGGATCTGGGTCCCGAGCTGGACCACTTCGAGCTCCCGGGCGAGGATCTGGGACAGGTGGCGCAGGCGTTTGCCGACGTTCACTTCTTCCAGCAGCACCTGCTTCTCGGCGGTGTCGACGCGGAGGGCGCCGGCGATCAGGTGGGCGAGCGCGCTCGGGTCGTCGATGTTGGCGACGGCGAGCTGCAGCTCCTCCGGCAGGTAGGGGATCTGCTCGACGATCTCCGAGAAGGTGCGCTGGACGTTGCGGCTGAGCGCCTCGAGCTCGGGGCTGCGCTCGACCACATCGGGCATTTCGGTGATCCGCGCGATCAGGTAGGGGCGGTCGGTGACGAATTTGTCGAGGTGGACGCGCTGGGTCGCCTGGACCAGGATGCGCAGGCTGCCGTCCGGCACTTTCACCATCCGCTCGACCACGCCGACGACGCCGACGTCGTAGAGGTCGGCCGGGGTCGGCTCCTCCAGGTCGGGGTTGCGCGAGGCGACCATCACCAGCATCCGGTTGCCGCCGAGGACGTCGTCGATCAGCTTGATCGAGCGCGGCTGTCCGACCGCCAGCGGGGTGATCGTGTCGGGGAAGGCGACCGAGTCGCGCAGCGGCAGGACCGGGAGCGCCTCGGGGAGCGGCAACGGGCCGTCGCGCAGGGAGCCCTCTCCCTCGAGCGGCGCTTCGACGACCTCCAGGGTCGGGCCGGATCCCTCCATCAGGTCCGTCAAGTCCGCTCGATCGGGACTCGGTGGGTGGTCTCCCGCGGATCGCGCAGAGGCAGTTCGACGGTGAGGAGGCCGTCTTCGTAATTGGCGACCGAGCGGTTGCCGTCGACCTCGACCTGCAGCTCGACCACGCGACGGAAGGGACCGGAGGGGATCTCGATCTGCTGGTAGACGCGGCCCTCGGTCTCCTGCAGGGCGCGCCGGCCGACGATCGCCAGCTGGCGGCCGGACACCTCGATCCCGATCTCGGTGAGGTCGATCCCGGCGAGATCGACCTTGACCACGGCCCGCTGTGGATCGTCCACGTAATAGACGTCGACGTTCGGCGAGAAGCCGGAAGCCCGGCGGCTGACGTAGCGGGTGCGGCTCCAGGGATCGCCCATCAGCTGGTCCATCTCCCGGCGCATCCGTGCGAAGTCGGCGAAGAGGTCACGCTGCGGCATCGGCCTAAAACATACCCACGCGGGGCGCGGGCGACGGTCAGGCCGAGACGGCGCGGCCGGTGCCGGCCCACCGCGGCGCCCGCATCAGGAGCACCGGCTGGCGCGGCGGGACGAGGCCCTCGGGGCGGTTCGGCCGGAAGGTCGCGCAGGTCTCGCCGAGCTCCAAGGCGCACAAGAGATTCTTGTGGAAATAACAGTCCTCGCAGCTGGGGGCTTTGGGCTTGCGCGGCATCGGCTCGAGCATGAAAGCAACCCGCCCGCCGAGGCGTCGGCCGCGAATCCGCAAATCGCTACTTCTCCGTCACAGCCCTTTCACATTGTCCCCGCGTCTTGCGGAGGGGCGGGGTCGGACCGCTAGGATTTCCGTCGATGGAGGCTCACGAGCGCACTCAGAAGCTGGCCGCGTCGCCACCCCTCTTCAAGAGCGAATTCCTCAACTTCTTCTCCCGGGTCCACCCGGCGGTCCCGGCGATCGTGTTCGTCCCGGTGATCGTCGCGGCCGAGATCATCGGAGTGACGAAGGGTTGGAACGTATGGCAGATGCTGCTCATCAACCTCGGCGGCCTCGCCTTCTGGACGCTGACCGAGTACTGGCTTCACCGGCTGATCTTCCACTGGGAGCCCGACAACGCCTTCGGGCGGCGGATGCACTTCATCATCCACGGCATCCACCACGACCATCCCAACGACAAGATGCGCCTGGTGATGCCGCCATCGGTCTCGATCCCGCTCGCGGCCCTCTTCTTCATCGGCTTCTGGCTGGTCCTCGGGGACGCCGCCTTCCCCGCCTTCGGCGGCTTCATGGCCGGCTATCTCGTCTACGACTACACGCACTACTACGTGCACCACTTCGTGCCCAAGTCGAAGGCCGGCAAACGGCTCCGCGAGGCGCACATGCGCCACCACTTCCAGGATCACCGCTACGGCTACGGCGTCTCCTCGCCGCTCTGGGACGTCGTCTTCCGGACGCTGCCGAAAAAGCGCGACCACTAGCTCGTTGGTTCCGCGGGGCGACGTTGCGCCGGGGCCGTCGCGGCCATCCGAGATGGGGTGTCCCGGGAGGGAGTGCGGTGTTCCTCCGAGAGTCCTTGCGTGAGAGGCCACACCTCGGCCGATCCGTTGACGAAGACGTCGAGAACTCCACACTTCCGCGCGCCTCCGGTCGGTTTGCGTGGACTTCCATGACGGTTCCACGACGCCCCGGAACGCGCTGCGTGAGTCAGGTCCCCCATAGGGGCCCAAAGTCATGCAGCGCTGAATTCCGTATTGCGCAACACGTACGGAATTCAGGACTTCTCACATTCTCACGCACAGAAGCGTGGACTTCCCGGCAGCTCCCGCACATCTCCCGGGACGGCGTCGCACTTCCTCCTCACCTCTCATACCCCGGCCGGGACGCCTTGCGTTCCTTTCGCCGCGCGGTGCCTTTAGGAACCCGGCCTAGCATCTTGCGATGGCCGCGATCGAGACCACCCCGGCGCCGGAGATCCTGCATCTCTCGCTGCTGCTCGGGGCGGCGCTGCGCGACAGCGACGGGTCGCGGCTCGGCCGGGTCGACGACGCGATCGTGCGACTCGAGGGAAGCGGCTACCCGCCGCTGACCGGCTTCCTCGTCACCGTCGCCGGGCGGCAGTCCTACCTGCCGGCCGAACGGGTGGCGAGCGTCGCGCCGCGGACGGTGACGCTGAGCAAGGCGAAGCTCGACCTGCGGCCGTTCTCGCGGCGCCCGGAGGAGGTCCTGCTGAAACACGACGTGCTCGACCACCAGCTGATCAACGTCGAGGGGGCTCGGCTCGTCCGCGCCAACGAGGTCGAGCTGGCACGCCTGGAGGGCTGGTGGCGGGTCGTCGGCGTCGACACCGGCGCCCGCGGCGGCCTCCGCCGGCTCCTGCCGAAAGCGATCGGCGGACGGATCGCGACCGGGGACTTCCTCGACTGGGCGAGCGTCGAGCCGTTCTCCGGCGAGACGCCGGCCGTCCGCCTGCGGGTCCTCCACCCGCGGCTGGCGAAACTGCACCCGGCCCAGATCGCCGACCTGGTCGAGGCGGCCTCCCACGACGAGGGCGAGGAGATCATCGCCGCGGTCGGCGCCGACGCCGAACTCGAGGCCGACGTCTTCGAGGAGCTCGACGCCCGCCACCAGGTGGAGTTCGTCGAGCGCCGCTCCGACGCCGAGGTCGCGGCGCTCCTCTCCCGCATGGCCCCCGACGACGCGGCCGACCTCGTCGCCGAGCTGTCCGAGGAGCGTCGCGAGGCCGTCACCGAGGCGCTGGCGCCGGGCCAGCGTCGCAAGGTCCGCGCCCTGCTCGGCTACGACCCGGCGGAGGCGGGCGGCCTGATGAGCCCCGACTTCGTCAGCGTCTACCGACAGGCGACCGTCGCCGAGGCGCTCGACCGCGTCCGCCGCAGCGGGCTGCCCGACGAGAACCTGGCGGTCGTCTACGTGATGGACGCCAAACGGCGCTTCGCCGGGGCGCTGTACCTGGCGGCGTTGCTGCGGGCCGAGCCGACGGCGAGCGTCGTCGACCTCGA
>JAFDWG010000045.1 GCA_018268605.1 Actinomycetota bacterium
ACGCCCAGGACGGAGGGAGTGCGGTGTTTCTCCGAGGGTTCGTGCGTGAGAGGCCGCACCCGGCCGGGATCGTTGACGAAGACGTCCCGAACTCCACGCTTCCTCGCGCCTTCTGTCTGATTCGTGGGCTTTCGATACCCCGGCCGTCTCGGCCACGGCCACGGCCTGCCAGGGCCGTGGCCGAGACGGCCGTGCTCGCCGCAGGCCGCTGCGTCCCTTTCCCCCGGGCGCTACGCCCCTGCGAGCTCCGCTTTCTTCCGCCAGTACCGCTCGAGTCCCGACCACTGATACGCCGTCGGGACCGCCTGGAACATCTCCTCAGTCGCCTCGGGATCGTTCAGGTGGACGGCGATGCGCTTTTGCAGATCGGCCTCGTAGGTCGCCTCGTCCATGTCCTTCGCCAGGGCGGCCTCTTCGCGGAGGCGGGCTCTCGCGGTCGCGAGATGTGTGGCCGGGTCGTCGACCGGACCGAAGTGGGTGAGGGCCAGTCTGGTCGGCGCCCAACCTTCCAGCAGGGTGATCGAGTCTTCCCAGAGCTCGATGTCGATGTCCGGTGGAGGGGTCGGGGGGATGACGAGGTCGGTACCGGGAAGGCGACAGGCGGCGACATCGCCGACGAAGGCCGTGCCGGTCTCCTCGTGGAGGTAGGAGACGTGGTGGGAGGCGTGGCCGGGGGTGTAGGCGACCCGCATCCCGTGGACGGTCTCGCCGCCGGTGAGGACGTTGACGTTGGCCTCCGGGACAGGCTGGATCTTGCCCCAGAGGTACTCGAGCTTGTCGCCGTAGAGACGCTCGGCCGAGCTCAGGAGACGAGAGGGGTCGACGATGTGGGGGGCGCCGCGCTCGTGCACGTAGACCTGAAGGTCGGGCCACCTGGCGACCATCGCGCCGGTCGCGGCGGCGTGGTCGAGGTGGATGTGGGTGAGGAGGATGGCCTTGGGCTGCTGGTCGCCGATCTTCTCCAGCAACGTGTGGAGGGAGGACTCGGGGCCGGGGTCGACGAGCATGCCGTCGACCTCCCAGCAGGCGATGACGTGCGGACGGCCGAGGTGCTCAACGTCGATTGGGCGCATGGCGAAGAGACTATGGATGCAGCGGCGCCTACGCCGCCGGCCGAACGGGCAGTTTGCCCTCGGCCTCGAGCATCGCGTGGATGCCCTCCTGGAGACCCCGCGGTTCGTAGCCGAGCTCCCGGGTCGCCTTGTCGTGGTCGGCCCAGAAGGTGACGCCGTCGGCGCTCGAGATCAGCTCGCGCAGGTTCGGCGGCTGGTTCATCACCTTGCCGACCAGGGCGCCGAACGGGGTCATCATCTTCATCAGGCTCGTCGGCATCGCGTGCTTCGGCGCCTTCTTGCCGGTCTCCGCGGCGACCACCTCGATCGCCTCGCGCACGGTGGTCACCGGACCTGAGATCACGTAGGCCTCGCCGGCCCGGCCTTTGTCGAGGCCGAGGAGGATCCCGGCGGCGATGTCATCGACGTGCGTGAGGCAGATGCCGAGGTCCGGGAAGGGGATCAGCGGCATCTTCCCTTCGAGGAACTGGTTCAGCAGGCGGCCGGTCGCCGATTCGTCGCCCGGACCGTAGACGCCGCCCGGCTGCACGATCACGCAGGGGAGACCCTCCCCGATCAGACGCTCGGCCACCTTGTGGGCTTCCCACTTGGTCTTCTCGTACTCGGAGGTGAAGTTGTCGGCCGGGTTCTCGTAGGTCTCGTCGACCACCCGCCCGTGGGTGTTGCCGAAGATGCCGACGGTGGAGACGTAGACGACCTTGGGGATCCCCGCCTCGAGCGCTGCGCCCAGCACCCGTTCGGTGCCGCCGACGTTGGCTTCCTGCATGGGCTTGCGCTCGCTGGGCGGGATTCCGACCTCGTAGATGGCCGCTCCGTGGATGACCGCGTCGCAGCCTTCCATCCCGGCGCGGACCGCTCGTTCGTCGCCGAGGTCGCCGGCGACCAGGGTGCAGCCGAGGTCTTCCAGCGGCTTGCCCTTGGCGGGGTTGCGCACCAGCGCCACGACATCGTCGCCGCGGGCGCGCAGCCGGCGCACGACAGCGCCGCCGATGAAACCCGTCCCTCCCGTGACGAAGACCTTCACGGGGCCCAGCCTAGCCGCCCGAGGCGGCGCCTTACAATGGCGGAAGTGAGTCAATCGAGAACGGGTCGGAAGACCGAGACGCGGTACGCGGCGGAAAACGGGAACGGAGCGGGGGTCGTCAATCGACGGGCGCGCCAGCGCGCGCTCGCGATCGGCATCACCGACGGCCGCGAGAACGGCGAGCCGCTGGCCGAGCTGAAGGAGCTTCTACGCACCGCGGGCGTCGCCACGGCAGGCGTCGCCACCCAGCAGCGCCCGAAACCCGATCCCGACCGCTACTTCGGCCGTGGCCGCCTGGAGGAGCTGAAAGCCGAAGTCGCGGCGGCCGACGCCAACCTGGTCGCCTGCGACGACGAGCTGGCGCCACGGCAGGAGCGCAACCTGGAGTCGGCACTCGGCGTCCCGGTGGTCGACCGCACCGCGGTGATCCTCGACATCTTCGCCGACCATGCCCATTCGGCCGAGGGCAAGTTGCAGGTCGAGCTGGCGCAGCTCGAATACAACATGGCCCGCATGAGGGGGCTGTGGACCCACCTCGAGCGCCTCGGCGGCGGCATCGGCACCAGGGGGCCGGGCGAGAGCCAGATCGAGACCGACCGCCGCCTCGCCCGCGACCGGATCGCGGCGCTCCGCCGCCGACTACGCCAGACCGAACAGAACCGTGGAGTGATGCGCGCCGAGCGGGAACGCTCCTCGATCCCGCGGGTCGCCCTCGCGGGCTACACGAACGCCGGCAAGTCGACGCTCCTGAACGCGCTCACCGGCGCCGAGGTCGGCGTCGCCAATCGCCTCTTCGAGACGCTCGACCCGACCACGCGGAGCTTCGAGCTCTCCGGTCGTGACTACCTGCTGACCGACACGGTCGGCTTCATCGAGAAGCTGCCGCACCAGCTGGTGGAGGCGTTCAAGGCGACGCTCGAGGAGACGACGCTGGCCGACCTCGTCGTCCACGTGGTTGACGCTTCCGAGACCGAAGAGCGACGGATACTCGACATGCACGCGGTCGACGAGGTGCTGGACGAGATCGGGGCGGGGGACAAGCCGCGCCTCCTCGTCCTCAACAAGGCCGACCTGCTGAGCGAGGACGAGGTCCACGAGGTCACACTCGCGCACCCCGACGCGGTGCTGGTCTCGGCACTCGCCGGCCAGGGACTGGAGGAGCTGCGCGAGCGGATCGAGCAGGCCTTCGCCGAGACCCTCACCGAGGTCGAGCTCCTGATCCCGTACAACCAGGGCGGCCGCCTGCACGAGCTACACGAAGTGGCGGGGGAGCTGGAGCGGACCGACGGACCCGACGGCGTCCGCGTCCACGCCCGGGTCCCGTCCGCGGAGCTCCACCGCTTCGACGACCTGGCAGTGGCCTGAGCCTGTCCGACGTCGCCTGGCGGCGTCGGGCGGTCGCTTGTGTGCCGGGGCACACGGCGCTCCCTGCTTCCTTGCCGGCCGGGGTCGGACAGGCTCAGTAGGCTGCGGCTCATGGAGCTCAAGGTCACGAAACTGCACATCTCGGCGGTCATCCCGACCCGCGGGCACCCCGGCGACGCTGGGCTCGACCTCTACTCGATCGAGGACGCCCACATGGGCCCCGGCGAGCGCTGGAGCATCGGCACCGGGATCGCGATCGAGGTGCCGGAGGGGCACGCCGGGCTCGTCCTGCCGCGCTCCGGTCTGGCGCGTGAACATGGCATCGGGCTCGTCAACAGCCCTGGCCTGATCGACGCCGGCTACCGCGGCGAAATCCGCGTCCTGCTGCTGAACACCGACCCGGCTGAGACGGTGCGGATCGAGGCGGGCGCTCGGATCGCCCAGCTGATCATCACGCCGATCGCGCTCACCGAGCCGGTCGAGGTCGCCGAGCTGTCGGATTCCGCCCGCGGTGACGGCGGCTTCGGCTCCACCGGCCGCTAGCTGACGCTCAGACGTCGGCGTCGGCGAGGCGGGCGAGAATCTCGATCGAGCGCTCGATCGTCTCGCGATCGTCCTCGGGGAGCTCTTCGAGCGCCTTGACGAGCCAGCCCTCGCGGGCGGCACGATCGGCCAGGATGCGGGCCTGACCGGCGTCGGTGAGGCTGACGAGGGCGCGGCGGCGGTCGGTCGGGTCGGGGCTGCGCTCGACCATCCCCTCCGCCTCGAGGTCGCCAACCGTCTGCGCCATCGACTGCGGCCGCACGCGCAGGGCCTGAGCCAGGTCGGAGACGCTGCCCGGGCCTTCGCGGTCGAGGCGTCCCAGCACCCAGGTCTGGGTCAGGGGGAAGAGGTTCTCCGAGCGCAGGCGACGGACCAATTGGCCGACGGCGACCCGCAGGTCGGCGGCGAGGGGAGCGATGTCGGTACCTGAGGCGGTTCGCGTCGGCACGGGCCCAGCTTAGCGCACATACACAGTCAAACTGCACAGGTTGCCTGTGTATTATGGAGACATGGTCTCAGCAGCATCCGCCAACGGGAACGGGGCCACCCACGACGACAAGTACAAGTGGGTGGCGCTCTCCAATACGACCTTGGCGATCCTGCTGGCCACGCTCGACGCGTCGATCACGCTGATCGCGATGCCGGACATCTTCCGCGGCATCCACCTCGACCCACTGGTCCCCGCCAACAGCTTCTACCTGCTGTGGATGATCCTCGGCTACCTGGTCGTCACGAGCGTGCTGATCGTCAGCCTCGGGCGACTGGGGGACATGTACGGGCGGGTGCGGATCTACAACCTCGGCTACGTCATCTACACGGTCGCCTCGTTGATGCTGGCGATCGATTGGATGACGGGGACGGACGGCGCCCTCTTCCTGGTCGTCTTCCGGATCGTCCAGGGGGTCGGCGGCGCCTGCCTGCTCGCCAACGCGGCCGCGATCATCACCGACGCCTTCCCCTCGAATCAGCGCGGCATGGCACTGGGGATCAACAACATCGTCGGGGTCAGCGGCATGTTCGTCGGCCTCGTGCTCGGCGGGCTGCTGGCGCCGATCGACTGGCGGCTGGTCTTCCTGATCTCCGTCCCGGTCGGCCTCTTCGGCACCGTCTGGGGCTACCTGAAGCTGCGCGAGCTCTCGACCCCGAACGCCGGGAAGATCGACTGGTGGGGCAACGTGACCTTCGCCCTCGGTCTGATCCTCGCGATGGTCGCCGTCACCTACGGCATCCGTCCCTACGGCGGCGCGGCGACCGGCTGGGGGAGCCCGCGGGTACTGATCCTGCTGGCCGGCTCAGTCGTCTCGATGGTCGCCTTCGTCGTGGTCGAGCGCCGGGTCGCCGAACCGATGTTCCGCCTGCCGCTCTTCCGCATCCGTGCCTTCACCTTCGGCACGCTCTCGACCTTCCTCGCCGCCGTCGCCCGCGGTGGGCTGATGTTCATGCTGATCATCTGGCTGCAGGGCATCTGGCTGCCACTGCACGGCTATGACTACACCGAAGCGCCGCTGATCGCGGGCATCTACATGTTGCCGCTGACGGTCGGGATGCTGATCGCCGGCCCGGCCTCGGGCTACCTCTCGGACCGCTTCGGCGCCCGCGGGTTCGCCACCGGCGGGATGATCGCCGCCGCCGCCAGCTTCGCCGCCCTGACCTTCTTGCCGGTCGACTTCCCCTATCCCGTCTTCGCCGCGATCCTCGCCTTCAACGGGATCTCGATGGGGATGTTCGCCTCGCCCAACCGCGCCGCGGTGATGAACAGCCTGCCCGCCCGCGACCGCGGCGCCGGCGGCGGGATGAATCAGACCTTCCAGAATTCGGCCCAGGTGATCTCGATGGGGATCTTCTTCACCCTGCTGATCGTCGGGCTGGCGTCGAGCCTGCCCCACGCGATGACCACCGGTCTCGAAGCCCACGGGGTGGCCGCGGCGAAAGCCCACGAAGTCGGCCAGACGCCGCCGATCTCGGTCCTCTTCGCCGCCTTTCTCGGCGAAAACCCGATCGAACACCTCCTCGGCGCCCAGGCCTTGCACGAACTGCCGCAGCACGCCCAGGCGGCACTGACCGGCCACACCTTCTTCCCGAGCCTGATCTCGGGGCCGTTCAGCAACGGCCTCGACACCGACTTCGGCTTCGCGATCGTCGCCTGCCTGATCGCCGCGGCCGCGTCCCTGATGCGCGGTGGCCGCTACACGCACACCGAACCGAACCAGGCCACGAGCGGTACGCCGAGCCCGAAGATCAGGGAGTTGGAGGAGTCACATGCGAGTTGATCGGCACGGACAATCGGCGTTCACGCCGGCCGGCGAGGAGGCGACAGTCTTCGTCGACCCGTGGGGCGACATGTCCGGGCGGAGACGAAAGGGATCACCTGGGGCTACCCGCCGATCGCCGCGCCGGAGTCGGTCGACCTGCTGATCGTCACCCACGAGCACTCCGACCACAACGGGGTCGAGGTCATCGGCGGCGAGCCGACCCTGGTCCGCTCCCAGCCCGGGACCCACTCCTCGCCGCTCGGCGACGTGGTCGCGATCGCCTCCGAGCACGACGACGCCGCGGGGACCGAACGCGGCCCCCAACACGATCGTCGTCTTCACCCTCGACGGTGCCACCGCGGCGACGGTCGCGAAGGATCTCGCCCCGTCCTGGGTGGTGCCGATGCGGTGTTTCTCCGAGGGTCGCCTTCGGTCGGTTTCGTGGCCTTCCATGACGGTTCCGTCGGGGCCCGGGACGCGCTGTCGACTTTGACCACACCAGGGTGTGGTCAATCCACGCAGCACTGAAAGCGGTGTCAGCCAGGGCCGTGGCCGAGACGGCCGTGTTTGCCGCCAGCCCTTGCGTCTCTTGGCGCCCGCCCGTGGAATCGATCGTTTAGACGCCGGCCGCGGCGCGGGCGCTCGCGTGGGCGGCGCGCTCGAGCTCGTCCGGGAGCGGGTCCAGGGTGGGGCGGGTGCCGTAGCGGCGCTCGAGTGCGAGCTCGATCAGGTGGTCGGCCAACCAGGCGTTCTTCGGCAGCAAGGGGCCGTGGAGGTAGGTGCCGACCATGTTGTCGCGCCAGACACCCTCGAGTCCGTCGCCGCCGTTGTTGCCGTATCCGTGGCCTTTCACGACAGTCCCGAGGGGGCGGGCTTCCTTCCCAAGATAGGTGCGGCCGCCGTGGTTCTCGAAGCCGGCGAGGATCCGCTTGCGACCGCCGATCTCGGTCTCGATCGCGACGTTGCCGATCAGCCGCGGGCCCTCCTCGCGGACCGTGCGGAGGTCGGCCAGGCCGAGGCCCGGGAGGGTCTCCTCGCCGAGCTGGTAGCTCTCGCCGAGCAGCTGGTAACCGCCGCAGACGGCGAGCAGGGCGGCACCGTCATCGACCGCGGACTCGAGGGCGGCGCGCTTGGTCTCGACCATGTCGGCGGCGACGAAGCGCTGGTCGCGGTCCTGGCCGCCGCCGATGTAGAAGAGGTCGTGGGCCGCGGGGTCGACCGACTCGCCCTGCCCGGCGCACTTCCACTGGAAGCCGATCCCGCGCCACTCGGAGCGCCGCTGCAGGAAGAGGATGTTGCCGCGGTCGGCGTAGATGTTCATCTGGTCGGGATAGAGGCTGAGGACGCGAAGCTCCATCTCGGTCAAGCCTCCTCGCCGAGGACGACGACGGTGGAGCCGACATGGTCGTCGGTCGGGTCGATGTAGAGGCGTTCGATCGGCACCAGGCCCACTTCGGCCGCCTCCGCCTCGAGGTCGTCGGCGGTCATGGTGCAGATCGTCACCTGGTCGGGCATGTCGGTGAGCTCGCCGCTCGGCGAGACCTGCTGGCGGAGGCGGTGGACCGTGATGTGGTCGGGGCCGACGCTCGCCTCCAGCGGCAGGCTGGAGTAGACCCAGCCGTCGACCTCGCGGACGTCGGGAAGGAGCGGCTCACCCTCTTCGGGCTCCGGCATCCCCTCGACCATCGCCGCGGCGAAGCGGCCGCCGGGGAGGAGCTGGGCGGCGACCGAGTCGAGGCAGGTGAGGCGCTCGTCACGGTCGGCGAGCATCTGCACCAGCTGCATCGGCGCGAGGATCAGGGCGACGGGCTCGGGGAGCTCGAAGCCGCGGGCGTCGGCGAGCAGCGGCGTGACCGGGAGGCCCGCGGCGCGTTCGTCCAGCGCCTCGATCAGCACCGGGTCGCTGTCGAGGCCGATCACGCGGTGGCCGCGCCGGGCGAGGTGGATGGCGAGGCGGCCGGTGCCGGCGCCGAGCTCCACGATCGGGTCCCCGCAGCCGTCGGCGAGGCCATCCCAGACCGGCAGGTCGGCGGCGTAGGATCCGCACTCGACGTCGTGCCAGATCGCCGCTTCGGAGTTGGAGGCACTTCCGGTCACTGCCAGAACTCCTTCGCGAGGCCGCGGTCGGCAAGGAGCTTGCGCAACTCCAGCAGCGCGGTGTAGGTGGGGAGGGCGAAGAGTCGTCCCGCGGCGCCCGCGACCGCGGCGTCGAGCGAGGCCTCGATGTCAGGCTCGACCGCGATCCGATCCTCCGGCCAGCCCGCGTACTTCAGCCGCAGCGCCATCTCGGGCGCCCGCGTCCCGGCGCAGGTGACGTGGCGCACCGCGCCGGCCAGCACCTCGAAGTCGGCGTCCCAGACCCAGGAGACGTCGCGCCCGTCCGCGATCCGGTCGTTCAGCGCGATCCACAGATCGATCCCGTCGGCATGGTCGGCGGCCTCGAGCTTCAGCGTCCGCAGGACCTCGTTGGCGCCGGCCGGGTTCTTGATCAGGAGGATCGACACCCGTCCGTCGCCGACGGCGATGGTCTCGACCCGGCCGAAGGCGGCGCGCATGTCGCGCAGCGCCGCGGAGACATGGCCTGGCTCGACACCGAGAGCGATCGCCGCGGAGATCGCCGCCAGCGCGTTGTAGACGTTGTAGAGGCCGGGGAGGGGGAGCTCGACCTCGATCTCCCCGCCCGGGACCCGCACCGTCGCGGCCGAACCCTCCATGCCGTGCAGCTCGATCCGCGTCGCCGCGACGTCGGGCCGGGGCCGCTGCGCGCCGCAGTTCGGGCAGGAGTAATGCCCGAGGTGCCCGACGAAGGCGACCTCGTACGCGTAGGGGTGGCCGCAGCGGCGGCAATGCTTGGCGTCGAAGGCGTGTTGCAGCTCCGGCAGGGCCTGTGAGTGGTCCTCGATGCCGAAGTAGAGGGTGCCGTCGCGCGGGCGTTCGGTGTCGGTGTCGCGGCCGAGGTCGGCGATCAACGGGTCGTCGGCGTTCAACGCCAGGGCGGTAGCGGCGGGCGCCGCCGCCACGGCCTTCGCCCACTCCTCGGCCAGCGCCTCCATCTCCCCGTAGCGGTCGAGCTGGTCGCGGAAGAGGTTGCCGAGCACGATCAGGCGCGGGTGCAGCTGCTGGGCGACCCGCGGCAGCCAGGCCTCGTCGACCTCGAAGAGGCCCTCCGTCCCGCGCTGCTCGAGTAGCGCCGTCGCCACGCCCCAGGTCATGTTGGAGCCCGCCCGGTTGTGGACCGGCCGGCGCCCCTCGGCACCGAGGATCGCGGCGATCATCCCGGCCGTCGTCGTCTTCCCGTTGGTCGCCGAGACGATCGTGGAGCCGCCGGTCAGCCCCGAGCCCAGCTTCGCGATCGCCTCCGGCTCCATCCGCAGCAGCGCCCGCCCCGGCAGCGTCGTCCCACCGCCGCGCCCGGAGCGCCGGCTCGCCGCGCCGATGCCCCGCGCCAGCGCCCGCTTGGCTCCGAACGCGCTCAAGCGACGGCCGACGGGACCAGCACGCGCAGCGCGTGCGGGATCACCCGCAGGTCGGCGGGAAGGTCGGTCAGGTGCTCCCCGTCGGCGTAGACCGCGAAAGGGCGGCTGGCGCTGAGGGAGAGGCAGGAGGCGCGGACGACCTGCACCTCGTCGTTTTCGACGTGGGTGCCCTTGAACACCTTCGGCAGACTACCCAGGAAGCGGAGCTTGCCGACCTTGCCGATCGTCACCACATCGAACTCCCCGTCTTCGAGGTCGGCGTCCGGGGCGACGTACATGCCGCCACCGTAGGCGCTGTTGTTGGCGACGACGACGGAGTAGCCCTCGACGCGGGTGCGCTGGTCCCCGATCGCGATCGTGAAGCGGGCGGGCTTCCAGGCGGAGAGGGCGCGCAGCGCGGCGTACGCGTAGACCAGGTTGCCGCCGAGCCGGCTCGCGTTGGCGATCCGGTTGGCTTCCGAGTCGAAGCCGAGGCTGGCGATGCCGAGGAAGCGCCTGCCGTTCGCCTCGCCGACATCGATCGTACGCGTGTTGCCCGCGAGGACGATCTCGATCGCCGCCTCCGGCTCGGTCGGGATGCCGAGCACCCGCGCGAGGTCGTTGCCGCGGCCGACCGGGACGATCCCGAGCGGCGACTCGCCGCCCGCCAGCGCCCCGCCGACCGCGCCGATCAGCCCGTCGCCGCTGACCACCACCGGCAGCTCACCCGCCTCGACCGCTTCGAGCGCCGCCTCGACCCCGTGCTCGAGGCTCCTGGTGCGGACGACCCGAAAGGGGACGCGGCCGGCGTCGAGCACAGCCTCGATGCGGGGGAGGAGCTTCAGCGCCCGGCCGCCGCCGGAGGAAGGGTTGACGAGCAGGACGAGAGGCGCTCGCTCGTCGTCGTACCGGGGATCCGCGCCGCCCGTCGCCTCCATCGGCCCACCCTACGCGGCGGCGAGGCGCAGGACCTCAAAGCTGCCCGCCCCCGCATCCTCGCCTGCGACGTGCTCGAAGCGGCGACTGCGAAGCCCCCGTCGGAGGAGCCATCCCGTGAGGCCGCTGCCGCCGGTTCTGCCTCGCGTGGCGACGAGAACCAGATGCCCGCCTGGTCGCAGGACGCGGGCGACATCTACCGGGGAGGGACGGACGTCGAGCGCGGCGACGAGGTCGAACTGGTCCTCCGGGTAGGGGAGGCGCCGCGGTCCGCCGGCCTTGAAGGCGACCCGGCCCTCCGGGTCCAGGCCCACGCGCCCCGTCGCCGCCGCCACCGCCTCGGGGTCGGCATCGAGGCCGCGGACCCGCGCCGCCGGGAACTCACGGGCGAGGAAAAGAGCTGCCTCGCCGTCGCCGGAGCCGATCTGGAGGACGCGCTCGGGCCTGCCGACGTGCAGCACCGCGGCGGCCAGTGGCGTCAGCGGCGGAGGACTTGACATCGCATCGATCGTAATTGCTCTAATCTCTCGCACCGAATGGGTGGGGACCAGTTCGACAAACGGTGGTACATCCTGGGCGGATTCGCCCTCCTCGCGATCGCGATCGTCGGGATCATCCTGGTCTCCCGCAGCGGCGGCGGTGGCTCCAGCGAAGAAGCGAAGACCACGGCGAGCAAGGGAAACGGCAAGGAAGCGGGCAAAGAAGGCGGCGCGGCCGCAGAATGCAAGAAGGTCGCGCAGCCGAAACCGCGTGAAGAGAGCCTACCGAAGCCGAAGCTGACCACCAAGAAGGGCGAAAAGGTGACCGCCGTCGTCGAAACCAACTGCGGCACCTTCGACATCGAACTGGCGACCACGGAAGCGCTGACGATCGCGAACTCCTTCGCCTACCTGGCCGAAGAAGGCTTCTACAACGAACTGACCTTCCACCGGATCGTCCCGGAATTCGTCATCCAGGGCGGCGATCCGACCGGCACCGGCAGCGGTGGCCCCGGCTACGAAGTCGTCCAGGCCCCGCCGAAAAACCTGAAATACACGCTCGGCACCGTGGCGATGGCGAAGACCGCCGAAGCACCCGCGGGCGCCGCGGGCAGCCAGTTCTACATCGTGAGCGGCCCGCAGGGCGAAACCCTGCCGCCCGAATACGCGCTGGCCGGGAAAGTCACCAAAGGCCTCGACGTGGTCGAAAAGATCGGCGAACTCGGCACGCCGGAAGAAAAACCGACCCAGCCCGTGGTCATCGAAAAGATGACGATCGAACGCGGGTAGGTCCCGCTCCGTAAGCTCTGGCAGTGGCCAAGCTTGACGTAGGAGACGCGGCGCCGCAGTTCGAGCTCCCCGGCACGGGTGGGCGCACCTACCGTCTGTCCGACTACCGCGGCCGCAAGGTCGTCCTCGCGTTCTACCCCGGCGACTTCACCGCCGTCTGCACGAAACAGTTCTGCTCCTACCGCGACGAAGGGGAGCGGCTGGACGGCATCGGGGCTGAAGTGCTCGGGATCTCACCACAGGGCGTCGACTCGCACGAGCGCTTCGCCGAGGAGAAGAAGCTGAACGTGCCGCTGCTGGCCGACGAGGACAAGGCGGTCGCCAAGGCCTACGGCGTGGTCGCCGGGCCGCTGGTCCGCCGCGCGATCTTCGTGATCGACGAGGAGGGCCGGATCGGCTACCGCAAGGTGAGCCTGGCCGGACTCACCTACGAGTCGGTGGCCGATCTCGAGCGCGCGGTAGCGGAGGTCGACTGATGCCCGCCGCCGGAGACGCCGAGCTCGAGATCGGGCCCGACCCGATACTGCGCGGCTCCGCGGCGGGGGAGGGCACTCCGATCGTCCTCTGCCATGGCCTGACGGCGAGCCGTCGTTACGTCGTCCAGGGCTCGCGCTTCCTCGAGCGCGAAGGGCACCGGCTCATCACCTATGACGCGCGCGGGCACGGCGAGTCCGACCCGGCGCCCCGCGGGCAGAGTTATGGATACCCGGAGCTGATCGCCGACCTCGAGCGGGTCGTCGACGCGGAGGTCGGCGAGGGGCGCTTCCTGCTCGGCGGCCACTCGATGGGCGCGCACACGGCGGTCGGCTACGCGCTGGCCCACCCGGAGCGGCTGAGCGGACTGATCGTCGTCGGACCGACCTACACGGGGGAGATCTCCGATGCGACGCTCGCCTACTGGGACGGGCTGGCGACCGCGCTTGAACGCGGCGGGGTCGACGGATTCGTCGAGTACCTGATGCGGGAGAGCGAGGTCGCGGCGTCCTGGCGGGACAGCGTGGCGAAAGCGAGCCGCCAACGCATGGAACTGCACCGGGACCTGGATCAGATGGTGCGCGCGCTGCGAGAGACGCCGGCGTCCCGGCCCTTTGGGTCGATCGTCGACCTGGTGCGGCTCGAGGTCCCGACCCTGGTCGTCGCCTCCCACGACGAGGCCGATCCGGGCCATCCCTACGAGGTCGCCGAGGCTTACGCTCAAACCCTCCCGAGGGGCCGCCTGATCAGCGAGGAGGCGGGCCAGTCGCCCTTGGCCTGGCAGGGCGGACGCCTTTCCCGGGAGATTTCCTTATTCGCGCTTGAGCCAGACGTGGCACTATCCAGCTAGAGGATTGGTATGAGCTTTCCGAGTGAAAGAATTCTTCGTAGCGCAATCGCCGTCGTCGCCCTGATCGGCATCGGCGTGGCGACGTACATCTTCATCGCCGACTCGACCGCCGGCGCCCCGACCTGCGTCGTCGGCGGCGGGGGATGCGAGACCGTCGCCAAAAGCTCCTACTCGCATATCGGCGGGATCAACATCGCGATCTTCGGGATCATCGGCTGGGTCCTCATCCTCGGGACCACGTTCTTCGTCAACGACGCCGCACGCCTCGGAGGCTTCCTGCTCAACCTCGGCGGCTTCGGCTTCAGCATCTATCTCACCTACCTCCAGATCTGGAACATCGAAGCGATCTGTCCCTGGTGCGTCACCGACGCGGTGCTGATGACGATCGCATTCGTCCTGAACACGACGCGCCTGCTCGGCTATGTCGGCACGGACGGTCTCGACTCCACCGGGGCGGCAGGAACGGCGCGTCCGGCCGCCGAAGAAGGCTGAACGGCCCGTGCGACTAGTGTCGTAGGCGGCAGGGCAACAACTTTTCTTACGCAAACGACACGGAGGACCGATGAGCAACCAGCGCGACAGGGAGAAACGCCGAGAAGAACGAATCGCCGCCGAAAACCAGGCGGCCGGGAGCGACCGGCGGACCCGGCTGCTTCAGCTCTCGGCGGGCGGTGTCTTCCTCGCGATCATCGTCGTCGTCGTGGTGATCATCGTTGCCGGCTCCGGTGGCGACTCGGGCGGCAGCGCGTCGAACCTGGTCGAAAAAGACCACGTCGAAAAGTTGCTGAAAGGACTGCCGCAGGAAGGCACCACCCTCGGTAAGAAAGACGCGCCGGTCAAACTGTATGAGTACGGCGACCTGCAGTGCTCTGCCTGCAAATACTATTCCGAAGAAGTCCTTCCAAAAGTCATCGAAGAACAGGTCCGTGAAGGCAAGGCGAGCATCACCTTCCGGAACTTCATCATCATCGGTCCTGATTCGATCCCTGCGGGCGAAGCCGCTCTCGCCGCCGGCAAACAGGGGAAAGGCTGGAGCTACATCGAGACCTGGTACCGAAACCAGGGCGGCGAGAACTCCGGCTACGTCACCCCTGACTTCGTCGAATCGATGGCCAAGTACGTAGGCGTCCCGAACGTTCCCAAATTCATGGAAGAATGGGAAAGCGGCAAGTACAAAAAGCAGGTCGAAAGAACCCTCGCCCAGGCTGAAAAATTCGGCTTCACGGGGACGCCGTCCTTCGCGATCGAAGGGCCCAAGAGCAACGGGCTCGAACTCCTGGGGACCACCGAAGAACTCGCGGGCCCGATCGAAAAGGCCAGCTAGTCCGCCGTGGACGGCGCGCGGCGGCAGAAGCTGCTGCAGCTCGCCTCGGGCGCCGTCTTCCTGGCGATCACCGCGGTTGTCGTCGTAGTCATCGTCGTCGGATCGAGCGGCGGTGACTCCGGCGGGGAACCCACGAAGGGCGATCAGGGCGAGGTCGGCCAGATCCTGACTGAGATTCCTCAGGACGGCATGGTCCTCGGCGATCCGAACGCTCCGGTGAAGGTCTACGAGTTCGGTGATCTGCAATGCCCGTACTGCAAGGCGAACGCGGAACAGGTGACGCCGTCAGTCATCGAAAACGCGGTCCGCAAGGGCGAAGCCAACATCACCTTCCGTCAATTCATCATCATCGGCCCTGATTCCGTTCCGGCGGGCGAAGCGGCCATCGCCGCGGGAGCTCAAGGCAGGGCCTGGAACTTCATCGAGCTCTTCTACCGCAACCAGGGTGAGGAGAACTCGGGCTACGTGACCGAAAAGTTCATCGAATCCATCGGGAAGAGCGCAGGAATTCCCGATCTCGCCAAGTGGAACAAGGAACGCAAGAGCCACAAGTACAAGAAGCAATTGGAAGCCGAGACCAAGGAAGCGGAAAAGCTCGGCTTCGGCGGCACGCCGTCGTTCGCGATCGAAGGCCCGGGCACCGAAGGCCTGGAAAAGATCGCGACCCCGCAGAGCAGCGGCGAACTCGAAAGAGCGATCGAAAAGGC
>JAFDWG010000046.1 GCA_018268605.1 Actinomycetota bacterium
ATCAACAGCGAGACAAGGAGAATCAGGCCGACGTACTCGACCGTCCCCTGCCCGCGTTGGTCGGCGAGGGCATGGATCGCCTTCGCCCGCCGCGTGACGGCGAGATTGACTCGCCACAGGGCGGCGTGGAGATGGCCCAGCACTGCATAGAACATTCGCTCTCCGTTCCTCGTTTGCGAGAGCGATGCAATGGAGGAAATACGCGCGGCTCAAGACCCGTCTGGACCAGTTCGCGCGCGCCTTTGAGACTTCTTTGAAGCGTCGAGCAGGTCAGTCCCGGAAGGGCCGGGTCAGTCGGTCCCACAGGCGCTCCGCCCGCGTCCACTCGTCCCGACTGCGGCGCCATTTCGGCAGGGCCGGTTTGGGGTCGTCTAGGGAAAGCTTCTGGAAAGGGTGGTCTGGAATTCGGGGCCGGTCAGGGGCACGGTTTCGCCGCCGGGGAAGACCGCTTCCAGATTCCCGGTCCAGGCACGCGTGCCGTTCGGGCCACGCTCCAGGGTCGCCGAGCCGACGAAGGGCTTCGGCGGGGTCACCTTGCCGAAGCTGACCTGCGGGTCGGAGACGAAGGTCGAACGGGGGCCGAGGGCATAGTCGATGCTCAGCAGGCCGATCCGCCCGACGGTCCCGAAGCGTTCCGCGTAGAAGCCGGTCTTGCCCGCCCGGCGGGCGACGAAGGAGAGGCCGCCGGTGCCGGATTTGTTCACCGCCGAGAGGGTCATGCGCGTCTTCGCGGGAGGCAGCTCGGCGGCCGGGTCTTCGAGCAACGGGTTGGCGCCGCCGGCGACGAGCGGGCACTGTTCGGTCGGCGGCAGGACCACCTCGCCCCTGACCCTATGGGTGCGGCCGACGGTGTAGGCGTCCTGCCCTTCGAAAGCGACGGTGCCGGTGAAGTATCCGGTGACGGTCGCGGCACCGGTGGTGCCGCCGAAGCAATCGGGCGGCAGGCCGCGCGCGGCCGCCGCGGTCGGGTGGAACTTGACGTCGACCTTGCCGAACCGCCGGAAGTTGGCATGGATGCCGTTCTGGCCGACCGTGCCGCGGGCGACGTAGGTGGTCGAGGAGCCCGCTCGCGGCGTGCTGCTTTCGTGGGTGACGCCGATCGTCACCGTCGCCGCCCGACCCGAGACCAGGATCCGATAACCGTGGCTCCCCATGAGCTGGAAGCGCGGTTCGACTTCCGCCGGATGCCGCGGTGGGGACTGCGGCGTGGCCCCACCGACGTCGGCGAGCGCCGCCGACGCGCAGACCGCGACCAACGCCGGCACCAAGGCAAGAGCGACGGCCCCGCGCCTCATCGGATCTGCCTCGCCCTCGCGTAGAGCTTCGCCACGTCCTTGCCGAAGTACGGGCCGAAGTTGGTGAACGGATCGTTCGAGTAGCCGTAGGTGGTGACGCTGTTGACGACGTCGCCGTCGATCACCCAGCCACCACCCGAGCCGCCGGCGCTGTCGTCGCAGCTGATCGCCAGATCGAGCGGCCCTGGTTCGAAAAGCGAGCCGAAATCGTGACCGATGAAGGGCGTTTCCCGGCAGACCTGCAGGGTGCCACCGTTGAAGGGCTGTTCCACCGGATACCCGTAGACGTCGAAGGTCTGGTGCGGCGAGAGGCCGGTCTTCAGCCTGTAGGCGCCGACAGCCGCCGCCAGCGTCTGGCCTCTTTCGTTGCGCCCGACCACCGCCGCGCCGACGTCGAAATTCTCGTTTTCGTGCGCGTGCCAGGCGGGCGTCGTCCCCAGCCAGTGGGCGGTGAAGGTGCCGAAGGGCCGTTCCCCGTGGCGGTAGCCGGGGACGAAGACCCACTTGCGGTCCGCCCAGATGCCCTGGTCATAGACGCAATGGCCGGCGGTGATTACGACGCTCTTGTTCGGCGAGACGACCGAGGTGCCCGAGCAACGCCCGAATCCGACTTCGGCCCCTTCGGAGATGAAGATCGCGCCGTTCACCCGGTATCGCGGTTCGGTCGGGTCGGCGATCGTTTCCGAGGTCGCGGTGAGGATCGGATCGAGAGCCGAGCCGTGGGCCGGCGGCGTGCCTTCGATCGGCCGCGCCTCCCGCATCCGCTCCGGCGTCCAGAAGCTGCGCGCCTGGGCGGCGTGCTCGGCGAAGGAGATCGACGGGACGGCCGCCCCGGCCGCGGGCACGACGAGGGCGACGAGGGCGAGCGCACCGGCGAGGACGATGGAGATAGAGGGTCGCGGAAGGCGCATCGGAAGGGGCACTCAAGCAGAACGCGGGGCGGCGAGTCGGATCTTCGCGGTGAGGAGACCGACTCGTACCCGACTCGCGCGCGGATAACCTGCCGCGATGCGCGTCCTTGTCGTCACCAACCTCGTCCCCGACGCGTCGACGCCGCAGCGCGGCCGCTGGGTCCGCGACCAGATCGCCGCGATCCGCGGCCGTGGGATCGAGGTTGAGGAATTCGGCTTCCCGCGCGGCAGCTCCAACTACCTGCCCGCGGCGCGCTCCCTCCGCACCCTGCTGCGGCGAGAGCGCTTCGACCTCGTCCACGCCCACTACGGCCTCGCCGGGTGGGTCGCCCGTCTCGCCGGGGCGCGCCCGCTCCTCGTCACCTTCCATGGCACCGACGTCCGCCACCCGGTCGTCGGGCCGATGTCGCGGCGACTCGCCTGGCGAGTGGACATGGCCTCGGCCGTCTCGCGCTCGCTCTTCGCCGAGGAGAACGACCGGCCCGGCCTGCCGCCGGTCCCCGGCTCTGCCGTCCTCCCTTGCGGACCGGCTCTCGACCGCTTCGCCCCTGCCTCGCGCGCCGCCGCCCGCGAGACGCTCGGGCTCGATCGCGACGGCCGCTACCTCCTCTTCCCCGCTGACCCCGCGCGCCCGGAGAAGCGAGGCGACCGCGCCGCCGCGCTCGCCGCCGCCGCCGAGGCGACGCTCCTCACCGGCGGCTCGATCGAGCCCGAGGCGATGAGCACCTGGATCAACGCCGCCGACGCCGTCGTCGTCACCTCCGACTACGAGGGCTTCGGGATGGCGGCGATCGAGGCGCTCGCCTGCGACGTGCCGGTGCTCTCCACCCCGGTCGGGGTCGCCCCCTACCTCTTGGCGGGGATCGAGGGCTGCCTCTGCGCGCCCTTCGACGCCGAAGGATGGGCCGCCGCGGCGCACCCGCATCTCGCCGCGGACGACCCCCGCGTAGACGGCTCCGCCCGCGCCGCGACGCTCGCCGCCGGGCCGATGGCCGAGCGCGTGATCGAGGTCTACCGGCACCTGACCGCCGACGCGGGTTAGATTTGGCGCTTGGTCGCCATGCGGACGTTTAGATGAACGACGAGCTTCGGGGCAAAGCGGCGGACGAGGTGAGCGCGCGGATCGGCGAGGCCGAGCGCACGCTGGCGGCTGCCGCCGAGGCGGCCGCGGCGGCCGAACGACGCGCCGAGGCCGAGATCCGCGCGCTGGAAGCCGACCTCGAGAAATACCGCGCCGCGGAGGATCGCGACCTGAAGGCACTCGAGCTCCGCCACGAGGAAGAGCTGCAGAAGGAGCGCGAGGCGAAGGAGCGCGCGATCGCCGCCGCCGAAGAGCGACTGGGCGAGATCGAGGCGCAGGCCGATGCCGCCGAGGAGCGGATCGCCGCCGCCGAGCGTCGAGCCGAAGCGGCCGAGAAGGCGGTCGCCGCCGAGAGCGCTCGCGCCCGCGAAGGCGCCGCCACCTGGCTGCGCGAGCGGATCGACCAGATCCGGCGCGAGGGCGGCGACAAATAGCCGCGGTCGCCGAGTACGACGTCGTCGTCGTCGGCGGCGGCGCCGCCGGCCTCTGGACCGCGATGCGCGCCGCCGAGCAGGGCGGCCGCGTCTGTGTCGTCTCGCGCACGCCGCTGTCGCAGAGCGCCAGCTTCTGGGCCCAGGGCGGGCTCGCCGCGGCGCTCGAACCCGACGACTCGCCGGAGCGCCACGCGGAGGACACGATCGCCTCCGGCCGCGGGCTCTGCCGGCCGGTCGCGGTGCGGGTGCTGGTCGAGGAGGCGCCGGCCGCGGTCCGCGATCTGCAGGCGCGCGGCGTCGTCTTCGACCTCGACCACGAAGGCCGCCTGGCGCTCGGCCTCGAGGGCGGCCACTCGGCCCGGCGCATCGTCCACTCCGGCGGCAGCCAGACCGGGCGCGAGATCACCTCGAAGCTGGCGGCGATGGTCGCCAAGCACGACCGGATCGAGGTCCGTGAGAACACCTCGGCCACGGCGCTCTGGTCCGACGGCGAGCGCTGCTTCGGCGTCATCACCGACGCGGGCGCCCTCGCCTCGCGGGCGACCGTGATGGCCACGGGTGGGGCCGCCGCGCTCTGGCGGCGGACGACGAACCCACGCGGGGCGATCGGCGCCGGCCCGGTCTTCGGTGCCGAGGCGGGCGCGGACCTCGCCGATCTCGAGTTCTGCCAGTTCCACCCCACCGCGGTGGCCCTTCCCGGCACCCCGTTCGACGCCCAACTGATCACCGAGGCGATCCGCGGCGAGGGCGCCAAGCTGCTCGGCGCCGACGGCGAGCGCTTCACCGACGAGCTGGCCCCGCGCGACGCGGTGAGCGCCGCGGTCCTCGCCAAGATGCGCGAAGAGGGCAGCGAGTTCGTCCGCCTCGACCTCCGCGCGATCGACCCGGCCCGGTTCCCCAACATCTTCTCCTCGCTTGCCGAAGCCGGCCTCGACCCCCGGGCGGAGCCGGTCCCCGTCGCGCCCGCCGCCCATTACACGATGGGCGGGATCGCGACCGACCTTGACGGACGCTCCTCGCTGCCCGGCCTCTACGCCGTCGGCGAGTGCTCCTGCACCGGCCTGCACGGCGCCAACCGCCTCGCTTCCAACTCGCTCAGCGAGTGCTTCGTCTTCGGCGGACGGGCAGCCCGCGCGGCGCTCGCCGAGCCGACCGAGGGGAGCCGCCCGCCCGAGCCCGACTGGCGCTTCACCCCGCCGACCCGCGACACCCGCGACGCCGTCTGGCGCCGCGCCGGCCCGCTCCGCAACCCGACCGACCTTGCCGCCCTGATCCCCGATCCCTACCCCCTGGCGAAGGCCATCGCCCTGGCCGCCCTGGAGCGCAAGGAGTCGCGCGGGCCGCATCTACGCACGGACTTCCCGGAGACGGACCCCGAGCTCGACGGGGTGCATGTCGTCTTCGGCGCCGACGGTTCGGTGCGGCGGGAGAGCTGGGAGTAACCCCCGGGACCGGGCACACGCCCGCGTCCCGGGGAGGCGGTCAGCGTGAGACGTGGTAGCAGGCCACGTCGTACTGCGACTTTTCGCTGTAGTGGCGGCCGCCGGTTCCACCTTCTTCGCTGTTGATTTCGGGCTCGTTGAACGGGGAACCCGGGGATGACGAGGCGTGGCCGGGCGTGGTCCCGCCTTCGGCCTCGATCGTCTGGCAGGACTGGCTGGGTGGACCCGTCCCACTTGGGTTTCCGCTGCCGGCGAGAGCGGACGGAGCAAGAACCCCGAGGGCGAGCAGGCCGGCGATCACGACGGTGAGTAGCCGCTTCACCGTTCTCCTTTCCTGAGCGCTTGGGCGCTCACCTGCCCTACGCAGGACCACCCGCTCAGGTTCAGCGCGGCGGTCGCCACCTCGCTGCCGCTCCGCTGCTCTAGGGTCGCGGCCATGCTTCTCGGGGTCGACGTCGGCGGGACCTTCACCGACGCCGTCCTGCTCGACGACGGTACCGTCCACACGGCGAAGGTGCCGACCACTCCGGGCGAAGAGTCGGAGGGCGTGATGAAGGCGATCGACTCGGTCCTCGCGGTCGCGGGCGCTCGCCCCTCCGACGTCGACGAGTTCTTCCACGGAATGACCGTCGGGACCAACGCGCTGCTGGAGGAACGGGGCGCGCGGACGGCGCTGATCGCGACGGAAGGCTTCGCCGACCTGCTCGAGATCGCCCGCCAGGACCGGCCCAGCCTCTACCACCTCTGTGCACCCAAGCCTGCCTCGCTGATCGACCCGGAGCTGAAGCTCGAGGCGACCGAGCGGACCGGGCCGGAAGGGATCGTCGAGCCGCTCGCCGACGGCGAGCCGGACCGACTCGCCGCGGCCCTCGAAGAAGCCGGCGCCGAGTCGGTCGCGATCTGCCTGCTCTTCTCCTACCTCGATCCGACCCACGAGCGGCGCCTCGCCGAGCACCTGCGCGAGCGCCTCCCCGGTCTCCACGTCTCCGCCTCCCACGAGGTGCTGCCCCGCTTCCGCGAGTACGAGCGCGCCTCGACCACCGCGATCGACGCCTACCTCTCACCGCTCCTGGCCCGTTACCTGGGACGGCTGGCGGAGGCGACCGTCGCGGCGGGGATCCCGGCGCCCCAGGTGATGCTCTCCTCAGGTGGTGTCGCCCCGGCCGAGGAGGCGGGGCGGGCCGGGGCCTGGAGCGTCCTCTCCGGCCCGGCCGGCGGCGCCGTCGGCGCGGCGCTCCTCGCCCGTCTGTCCGGCGACGGCAACGCGCTCGGTTTCGACATGGGTGGGACCTCCTGCGACGTCTGCGTGGTCGAGGACGGCGCCGTGCGGCGCAGCGACTCACGGACGATCGACGGCCGCCCGATCCAGTTGCCGACCGTCGATGTCCACACCGTCGGCGCCGGCGGCGGCTCGATCGGCTGGCGCGACCCGGGCGGCGCGCTGCGGGTCGGCCCGCGCTCGGCGGGCGCCCAGCCAGGGCCCGCCTGCTACGGGCGCGACGGCACCGAGCCGACGGTGACCGACGCGAACCTGCTGCTCGGCAACCTCGCCGCCGACTCGGTCCTCGCGGGCGGCGTCGCCCTCGACATCGAGGCAGCCGAACGCGCCATCGGGACCCTCGCCGGGGAGCTCGGGCTCGATCCTCTGGAGACCGCCGCCGGGATCGTCCGCGTCGCCAACGGCGAGATGGTGCGGGCACTCCGCGTCGTCACCGTCGAGCGCGGCGTCGACCCCCGCCACTTCGCGCTCCTCCCCTTCGGCGGCGCCGGGCCGATGCATGCGGCGGCGATCGCCGAAGAGCTCGGCATCGGGCGCCTGATCTGCCCCCGCGCCGGCGGCGTGCTCTCCGCGTTCGGCCTCTGCGCCTCCGATCGCCGCCGCGACACCGCCCGCACCGTGATGCTGAGCGGCGCCGACCTGACCGCCGAGCGGGTCGCCGTGGCGGTCGCCGAGATGCGAGCCGCGGCGGGCACCCGCATGGACGACGCCCGTGCCGAGGTCGTCTACGGGATGCGGTACTCCGGCCAGGCCTTCGAGCTGTCAGTGCCGGGCGACCCCGAGCCCGACCCGGCCGATCTGACCGCTCGCTTCGAGGATGCCCACGAGGACCGTTATGGCCACCGCGATCCAGACGGCGAGGTCGTCCTCGTCGACATCCGCCTCGCCTTGGTGATCGACGGCCCCGAGCCGCGTCCGGCGGCGGCGAGCGAGGGCAGCGTCGAGGAGTCCACCCGCCAGGTCCGCTTCGGCCAGGAGTGGATCGACACCCCGATTCTCCGCGGCGAGCCCGAAGCGGGCCGCACCGCGACCGGCCCCGTCGTCCTCGAGCTGCCGGAGGCGACGCTCGTCCTCCCGCCCGGATGGTCCGCCGAGATTGACGAGTTCGGCACGATCAAGGCAGAGCGATGAGCATCGACCCGATCACCCTCCAGGTGATGATCGGTGGCCTGCGCGCCGCCTGCGACGAGATGGGCGCCACGCTCATCCGCTCCGCCTACTCGGCCAACATCAAGGAGCGCCACGATTGCTCGACCGCGCTCTTCGATGCCGCCGGCGAGCTGGTGATGCAGGCCGAGCACATCCCCGTCCACCTCGGCTCGATGCCGGACGCCGTCGCTGCGGTGATCGACGAGGAGCATCGGCCGGAGGCTGAATGGATCCTCAACGACCCCTACCGTGGCGGCACCCACCTCCCCGACATCACCCTGATCTCCCCCGTCTTCGTCGCCGGCGAGCTGTTCGGCTTTGCCGCCTCGCGCGCCCACCATGCCGACGTCGGCGGGCCGACCCCCGGCTCGATGCCCGCCTTCTCCCGGCGCCTCGACGAGGAGGGCGTGGTGATCGCGCCGATGCCCGCCACGCCGGAAACCATCGATGACCTCGTCGCCCGGATGCGCAATCCGCGCCAGCGCCTCGCCGACCTCCGCGCGCAGCAGTCCGCCAACCGGGTCGGGCGCATGCGGCTCGCCGAGCTCGCCGCGCGCCACGGCGCCGCCGTCCTGCGCGAGGGTATGGATGAGATCCTCGCCTACTCCGAGCGCCGCACCCGGGCCTCCCTCGCCGCGCTCCCCGACGGCACCTACACCGCCGAGGACTTCCTCGAGGACGACTCCGCCGACGGCACCGAGCGCGACCTCGCGCTGCGGGTCGCGGCGACCGTGGACGGCGAGACCCTCTGCCTCGACTTCTCCGGCACCGACCCGCAGACCGGGGGCAACCTGAATTGCCCCCTCTCGGTGACGAAATCCGCCGCATTCTTCGCCGTCCGCGTGCTCACCGACCCCGACGCGCCGCCCTGCGCGGGGGGCCACCGCCCGATCGAGGTGAGCGCCCCGCGCGGCTGCCTTCTGAACGCCGAATCCCCCGCCGCGGTCGTCGCCGGCAACGTCGAGACGTCGAGCCGGGTCGCCGACCTGGTGATCGCGGCGCTCGGCGGCGCCCGTCCCGTCCCGGCCCAAGGACAAGGCACGATGAACAACCTCACCCTGTCGGGCATCCCGACGCCGGCGGGCGCGGACTTCACCTACTACGAGACGCTCGGCGGCGGCCAGGGCGCCTGCCCCGACGCCGACGGCCCGAGCGCGATCCACGTGGCGATGTCGAACACGCTCAACACCCCGATCGAGGCGCTCGAGACCGAGTTTCCACTCCGCGTGCGGGAACTTGCCCTGCGGCGCGGCTCCGGCGGCAAGGGCGCCCACCGCGGCGGCGAGGGATTGGTGCGGGAAATCGAAGCGCTCGCGCCGATGCGCTTCACGCTGCTGACCGAGCGGCGGCGTCATGCCCCGAAAGGACGTGACGGCGGTCACAGTGGCATGCCTGGTAAAAACCTCCTTGACGGCCATGGGTTGCCGTCCAAGACCGAGGGAGATCTGGCTCCAGGGAGCCGCTTGAGAATCGAAACGCCGGGTGGCGGCGGGCACCGCTCTGCCTAAATTCCGGTGCGAATTATTTGGTGTTTCGCGTCGCGTTCCCTAGAATGCGCACTCTCGGGTGGGCAAACGGCCTCACACGGCCTGAATTTACGCCCCGCCCCCTATAAATCGCACACGACCTCCCCAGGTACTGATTTCAAATGCCAATCGCTCTCAAGGAATGGGCCGTAACGGTCCGCGCTCTCGCCGAGGGTGAGCAGTTGCTCACGCTTCGCAAGGGTGGAATTCGCGAGGAGAACAAGCACTTCGAACTGGAGCACGAGCGCTTTTTCCTCTACCCGACCTTCGACCACCAGCGGAACGATCTCGTCCGGGAATCGCACCACCCCGAGCTGCGCCGCGCCCTCGAGGAGGGTGTCTGGCCCGACGAGGAGCCCCCGCCGAAGGCCCTGATCCAGGATGGCGGCATCCCCCAGCCCGACCGCGTGCGGTTGCGTGCCTGGGCGGAAGTCACCGATCACGTCACGATCGAAGACCGGCGCACCCTCGACTGCCTCTCGCCGTACTACATCTGGACCCCGGATTACGCCGAGAAGCGTCTTGCCTGGAAGCGTCGTCATCCGCTCCACATCCTGCTGCTGCGGGTGCATCGCATCCCCCGCCCGGTCACGGTGCGGGTCCGCGACGAGTACCACGGTTGCCGCTCCTGGGTCGAGATCGACCGCGAACTACCCTTCGAGGGCACGCCGGTCATGGCCGACGAAGAGTTCGACCGCGCGCGCCAGGAGATCAAGGAAGTCTGCGGCCAGGCTGAACCTGCGCTCGTCTGACCGGCGCATCGCGGCGTCCTCCTCACTCACGTGCAGAGCACGCTCGCTCGTGCGTCCTAGCGCTGCTTGGTCAGCCGAACGCAGGGTTTAGCCTGGAGTCATGCCGTGGGTCGAAACTGAGTCGCTGAGCTTCACCGCGCGGCACGATTCGAACGATGCCGCGTTCGCCGATCGCACGCTCGACCGCCTGGAGACGCTGCGGCTGAGGCTCGAAGACCGCTTCGAGAAGATGCCCGACGACGTCACCGTCGTCATCCACACCAACCCGGTGTCGCTGACGATGGCGCACCCCTTCCTCCCCGCCGCCCGCTGGGCCGCGGCCCCGGCCGGTCGCCGATATCTGGCCGGCTGGCCGATGGAAACCGAGCTGCACGTGCTCAATGACCGCCACATGGAACGGCGCGCCGCCGGCGAGGATTCCCTGGAAGCGCTGCGCGGCACCTCCGAGCGCCTCTACGCGCAGCTGGTGCTCGCCACCAACAACCCGGCGCTGCCGCCCTCCTGGACTCCGCGTCGCTTCGTCCGCTACCTGCGCTGGGCCTGGCTGGTCGAAGGCGGCGCCCAGTACTTCGCCCGTCAGGTCGGCCTCTACCGCGCCGCGGTGCTACTGCGCCTGCGCGGCGGCGGCCGCGTCTCCTTCCCGCCCTCGCGCCGCGACGCGGTGATCCTCGGCGGCACGATCTTCGACCTGCTGGAGAACGAGCGCGGCCCCGAGGCCTGCGAGCGCCTCGTCGACGGCCTCCTCCCCGGCGGCCCCGCGGTCACGCTCGAAGACGCCTTCGATGCGCGCTTCCGCGACATCGAGGCGGCCTGGCGCGACTACATCCGCGAGATGGTCAAAGGACCGGCCGGCGTCAGCTGATTTCGTAGACGATCCAGACGATCAAGATCGCTACGACGAGGCCGGCGGCGACGTAGAGCGCCAGCCTCCCCGGCGAAGTCGGCTCGCCGCCCGTGGCCCGCAGGCGCGCCTCGCCTTCCAGCTCTTCGCGCTCTTCGGATTCCGACTCGGTCAGCGTCTCGGCGAGGATGCGGCGTGCCTCGTCGGCGTGGCCGCGGTTCACCCAGATGTCGCGTGGGCCGGCGGCGAGGAACTCGGGCGCGTCGAAGCCGCCGGAGCGTTTGAGGATGCTCGGGATGTCGGACTCGAGCAGCAGCGCCTGCAGCATCTCGGCTTCGGCCTGGTTGCGGGCGAAACCGACCTTGATCAGCTTGCCGCCACCGCCGCCGCCTCCACCGCCGCCCTCGTCGCCGCCACCTCCGCTGCCCCCATGGTGAGAGCCACGCGAGTGCGCGCCGCGGTGTTTCGTCGCCTCCGCCATGTCTTCTTCTATCCGATCTCGAGCTCGGCGTCAGCAATCTTCAGGTCGGCGAGGTGGAAAGCCTGCACGTCCGGGCTCTCCGCGTCGGCGAGCGAGATGATCACGTAGATCGGTTCCGGCCAGTTCTGCGCCTGGTTCACGTCGGTCTGCGACGGATATGCGGCGCTCTTCGTATGCGAGTGGTAGATCGCCAGCAGCTCGCCGTCGGCTTCGATCTCCTTCAGCGCGTCGAACTGGCCCTGCGGATCCATCTCGTAGCGCAGCGGGGTCGCGGCGGCGTTGACGACCCGCACCACCTTGGTCGCCACGCCGTCCTTCCCGCCGATCATGCCGCAGCACTCGTTCGGCAAATCCTCGCGCGCGTGCGCGACCATCTCGGCGACCAGCTGTTGGGAGATCTTCACGCCCGCGAGGCTACTGAACGACCGCCGCCGGGCGTCCGGCTACTTACCTTCCTGGAAGCGATATAGCTTCGCCGCCGCTTCGCAGACCTGGCGGCATTCCCGCAGGCCGAGATCTGAGACGCCGACCCGCCCGAGGCCTGCCGGGAACAGTGCGAAGCCGGTTTCCACGGTCGCCCCCGGCAGCAGCTCGCCGGTCTTGCCGAACACCGGGTCGAGCTTGCCCTTGCTGGTGATCCGCAGGAGGCGCGGCGGTGCGGCTTCTTCGCCGGTCAACGCCATCGTCGAGCCTTCCCGGCCCTGGACCGCGGCCGAGATCGGGAACGGCAGCAGCGCCAGGCCGTTATCGCCCCAGCCGTGGAGGACGGTGCCGTTCGGGCGCAGCCGCAGCTCGAAGCCGCCGATGCTGCCGGCGGTCCCGAACAGCTCGATCGGGCCCTTGCTCCCGACGACCGCGGCGGTGATCCGGACTTCGTTGCCCTTCAAGCCACGCAGGCGCCTCACCGCGCGCTGCGCGTTCGTCTTGAACTTGCCGTCGATCTTGCCCTTCGCCGTGATCCTCACCAGGAAGCCGGAGGCGGTCGGCCCGGTCAGGCCGCGACCACCGAAGTAGGTGGCTCCCTGCGGGGTGATCGCGTCGTATTCGATCTCACCTTCGCCCGGCATCTTTGCCGTGACCGAGCCGCGCGCTCCGTAGCCCTTCGCCCGATGGCCGGTCGTATCCAGCTTGATCAGCGTCGCCGCGGCGGTCGCGCCGTTCTTGTCCCCCTTGCGCTTGCTCCGCGTGGTCGAGTTGGCGACGACGAAGGTCGATTGTTCGGGGCCGGCGAGCAGCTGGGTCCCGCCGCCCGCGCACGGGCAGGGAAGCCGCACCGCGCCGTCCGCCGCCCAGCCGGTGTCGAGAGTGCCGTCGGGGAGGAGGCGTCGCACGACGATCGCCCCGGACCCTGTCCCCTTCGGTTCCACCGTGCGCCCGACGATCGGCAACCCGGCCGAATCGACCGTGACCAGAGCCGAGCCGGTCGATTCCCAAGGATTCGCGTTTTCGCGTGGGATTTCATATCCCCGAGACGCGCCGAAAGACGGTTCGAGCGAGCCATCGGCCAGATACCGGAAGAGAAAGTCGCCTTCGCCGCAGCCGTAGCGTTCGCAGCGCTTTTCCTGGGTGGCGACGACGTAGGTTTCGCCATTCTGCCCGGTTGCGGTCGCGTCGATCTTCTGGTTGACCCAACCGGGCGGATAGGGCGGATTCAGGGTGGCGACGCCTTCGGCGCCGAACGAAAGGTCCGGTTTGGCCCCCGCGGTCCCCGTCCCGACGACCGCCACGACCGCCAACGCCAACATCGACAGCAAAGCCACCCTGCGCATCGGATCCCTTCCGTTTGAAAAACGTTTGCCCGGCACCGCGTTTGGTGCAACACCCTCCTATATATGGAAGTTGCGCAGGCGGAAAAACGCGCTCAGCCGCTGTTCATCCCCACCAGCCGCTGATAGACGAACCAGGCAGGCTTCGCGGTGCCATTCAGCCGCAGCAGTCCGGCGCCCTGGCAGAACGAGCAATGCGGATCGGCGGCGGCCTCGTCCTCCCAGGTGTACCAGTAGGCGCCGGCGATGTGCCAGCGGTGGCGCATCGCCAGCAGCCGCTCATAGGCGTCGCGCAGGAAGCGGGCCTGCCCTTCTTCGCCCTCGACGAAGGCGGACGGATAGTCGCCGTGCGAGGCGACACCGAACTCGGTGACGATCAGCGGCTTTCGCCCCGCTCTGCCCGCGACCATCGCCGCCCGCACTTTCTCCAGTTGGTAGTCGAGCTCAGGGATCGTCGCCGAATAAGGGTGCAGGGCGGCGAAGTCGAAGTCCCGAAGCACCCCGGGCACCCGTAGCAGCCGCCGCATGAACACCCACGTCTTCATCCCGTAACCGACCGGCGCGATCCCCGCGAGGACGATCTCCGCTCGCGGGTCGGCCTTGCGGATCGCCGTCGCCGACGCGTGAAGCAGCTTCGCGTACCCCGTCGGTTCGATCTTCGGCGCCCAGTAGAGGCGAAAGTTCGGCTCGTTCCAGATCTGCCATCGACGGATCGGCTCGCGGTGCCGCCGGCCCTTCCAAAAGCTGCCCTTTGGCCCGTAGCGTGCGACCAACACCCGCAGGAACCCCTTCCAGCGAGCGAGCGCGTCCCCTGAGAGCGGCGCCTGTTCCTGTCGCCCGAGCCAGCTCGGCGTCCCGTAGACGAACGGAAGCACCCGGATCCCGCGTTCCGCCGCCGCCCGGATCTCGTGGTCGACGCTCGTGAAGCGGTATTCGCCCTCACCCGGCTCGCATTCGAACCAGAAGATCGGCATCCGAAGCGTTCCGACTGACTTGCCCATCCGGTCGAAGTCGCTTTCGCTCGGCATCGCCTGCGGGACGATGCCGAAGAACCCGGCCGGGACCGCGTGGCGTGGCGCCCCCGCCGACCCCGCCGCGCGAGCAGTGCCCGACCCCACGCCCAGAAGGACAAGAGCCGTGGCACCGACCGCGAGACGGAAGACGAAGGCGCGCACGCCCTACCCTTGGCGCGTGCCTTCGTCGAAGCGGGCGACCGCGGGGGTCGAGGGGCAGCCCTCGCGACATTCGTGGTCCCCCGCGTCGAACACGAGGACCTTGCCGTGCGAAGGGGTCCCGAGCGTGTAACCGCTCCCGGACAGCGGCACCGCGATCCCCTGCGCGCCGTAGGCCGGATCCACCCGCCCGTCGGCGAGGAGGCGGAAGGCGGAGTACGGGCCGGTGCCGCTGCGCCCAACGGCGAAGATCCCGCCTTCGGACCCGAGCCGCGCTGCTTCCACCATGAAGGGGAGCTTCCTCAGGCCGCCGCGACCGAAGGTCGCCCGGTCGCCGTTCGCCTTCAACCGTAGGTCGAAGCCGGCGCCGATCGCGTCGTTGCCCAGGATCTCAACGGTCCCGTTCGCCCGCGGCAGGAGAGCCCGCAGGCTCGAAGTTTCACCCTGCCTCGAGAGCCGGGCGAGCGAGCGCCCTGCCGCCCTGCCGAACTTCGTGTCGATCCGGCCCTTGGACGAGACGCGGACCAGATAGGGCGCGTTGCCGCTGCAGCATTCGACCGCGCCAAGGAGGATCGCTCCCTTCGGCGAAACCGCCGCCTTTCCGGGATAACCGCGCCGGCCGAGTCGGATCGTCACGGTCCCGGCATCGCCGAAATGGAGTTCGGGGCGGCCCCCCCGGGTCAACCGGGTCAGCGCCACCTGTCCCCCGAGGCTCGAGCTGAACGCCCCCGGCTTCGGCGGCAGGGTCGTCTGCCGCTCGACCACGACCCGGCCGTTCGGCGCGGGCAGCAGCCAGACGCTGGTGCGTTCGCATTCGGGACACGGGAACGAGATCGCCCCGCCAGAGCCGAAGGAGCGGTCGAGGTTCCCGGCGGCGGTGAAGCGCCGCACGAACACGCCGCCGTTCTCGACTTGGGCGATGAGGAGTCGCCCGCTCCGGTCGACGGTCATGGTCGGTTGGGCTTCCCCTCCTTCGAGGCGCGTGGTCGTGGGCAGCTGCACCGACCCTGCCCCGCCGAAGGTCGGGTCGAACGCACCGCTCGAGTTCAGTCGGTAGACGGTGGGGGTGATGGAACAGGT
>JAFDWG010000047.1 GCA_018268605.1 Actinomycetota bacterium
CGACGGCCTCCGGGACGCGCTCGACCCGAAATCGAAAGTGCGTTTCGAGGCCCGCTCGGGCAACGCCGACACCGAGGCAGTAGGACCGGTCTGAGCCATGCTTCGCTTCCTCATCCGCCGGGTCCTCGGAGCGATCGCCGTCATCTTCGCGATCTCGGTCCTCGTCTTCCTGATCTTCAACGTCGTCCCGGCTACGAACCCGGCCCAGCGGATCGCGGGCAAGAACGCGACCCCGGAGCTGATCAAGCAGGTCGAACACCAATGGGGGTTCGACCAGTCCCTGCCGGCCCAGTACTGGACCCAGATGAAGCTGATCTTCACCGGCGAAGTGACTTCCTACCAGTCCAGCATCAACGTCGACCAGCGGATCGCGGAAGGCATCCCGGCGACCGCCTCACTCTGCATCGGCGCGGCGGTCATCTGGCTCGCCTTCGGCTTCCTCTTCGGCTACTTATCGGCCGTCCGGGCCGGGGGCTGGCTCGATCGGGGCCTCACCGTGCTCGCCCTGATCGGCATCTCGATGCCGGTCTTCTGGCTGGCCTCGCTGCTCCTCTACTACTTCACCTACAAGATCGAAGTGTTCCCCGCCAGCGGCTACAAGTCGCTGTCTGAACCGATCGAATGGGCGAAGCATCTGATCCTGCCCTGGATCAGCCTCGCGGTCCTCTTCGCCGGCTTCTACAGCCGCGTCCTGAGATCCTCGATGCTCGACGTGATGAACGAGGACTACGTGCGTACGGCCCGCGCCAAGGGGCTTTCCCAGCGACGGGTGATGACCAAGCACGTGCTGCGGAACTCGCTGATCCCGGTGATCACCCTCTTCGGCCTCGACTTCGGCGTCCTGATCGGCGGCGGCGCGATCGTCACCGAGACGCTCTTCAACATCGAAGGCGTCGGGCTCTTCACCGCCGAAGCGCTCCAGACTCAGGACTTTCCGTCGATCATGACCGTGACGCTCTTCGGCGCCTTCTTCATCGTGCTCTTCAACATCCTCGTCGACATCGCCTATGCCTACCTCGATCCACGCATCCGCCTGGGGACCTCCGCCGCATGAGCGCCACTCCTGAGACCGCACCCGTGATGCCGGACGCCGGCGGCGGCCCGCTGCTCGAGGTCGACGGCCTGCGCGTCGGCTTCGCCACCGAAGACGGCCGCGTGCAGGCCGTCGACGGGGTCGACTTCCAGCTCGAACCGGGCGAAGTGCTGGCAATCGTCGGCGAGTCCGGCTCCGGCAAGAGCGTCACCGCGCAGACCCTCATCGGGCTGACGCGCGGCCCCAACTCATACATCGAGGGTTCGGTGCGCCTGCGCGGAGAAGAGTTGACCTCGCTCTCCGAATCGCAGCTGCAGAAGGTGCGCGGCTCCCAGATCGCGATGATCTTCCAGGATCCGATGACCTCGATGAACCCGGTCTTCACGGTCGGCACCCAGATAATCGAGGCGATCCGCGCCCACGACAGATCGTCGAGCAGGAAGGAGTCCCGCGCCCGGGCGGTCGAGCTGCTGGAAGCGGTGGGCATCCCCGACGCCGACCGCCGCGTCGACGCCTACCCGCACGAATTCTCCGGCGGGATGCGGCAGCGCGCGATGATCGCGATGGGGCTGGCGCTGGAGCCGAGCGTGCTGATCGCCGACGAGCCGACCACCGCCCTCGACGTGACGATCCAGGCCCAGATCCTCCACCTGATCCAGGACCTCAACCGCAGCCGCGGGCTGGCGACGATCCTGATCACCCACGACCTAGGGGTCGTCGCCGAAGTCGCCGATCGCGTGCTGGTGATGTACGGCGGCAAGGTGGTGGAGCGAGGGACCCTCGAGGACATCTTCTACGATCCCCAGCACCCCTACACCTGGGGCCTGCTCGGGTCGTTGACCCGGCTTGACCAGCCGCGACCGCACCGGTTGCCGCAGATCTCCGGCGCGCCGCCGTCGCTGCTGAACCTGCCGAAGGGATGCGCCTTCCGGACGCGCTGCCCGCACGAGTTCGGCAAATGCACGGAGGTGCCGGGTCTGGACGCGCGCCTGCCGGGTGACCCGAACCATCGCGATCGCTGCTGGCTCACGCCGGAGCAGAAGAAGACGCTGCGCGACGTCGAAGGCCGGATCGGATTGGAGGCGCCGCATGGCTAGCGATCCAGCGACGGTCGATCCGGGCGCCCCGCTGCTCGAGGTCGTCGACCTGGTCAAGCACTTCCCGATCAAGAGCGGCCTGCTGATCGATCGCGAAGTCGATCAGGTGCGGGCGGTCGACGGCGTCAGCTTCACCGTCAACAAAGGCGAAACGCTGGGGCTCGTGGGCGAGTCGGGATCGGGCAAGTCGACCACCTGCCGGGTCGTCCTGCAGCTGCTGAAGCCGACCTCGGGATCGGTCAAGTTCGAGGGGCGCGAGATCGCCGGGCTCAAGCGCCGCGACCTTCGCCCGCTGCGGCGTGAGATGCAGATGATCTTCCAGGACCCCTACGCGTCGCTGAACCCGCGTAAGCGGATCGGCCAGATCGTCGGCGACCAGCTGAAGATCCAGAAGGTCGCCTCCGGCAAGGAGCTGCGGGTCAAAGTCGAAGGGCTGTTGGAGCGGGTCGGGCTCTCGCCCGAGCACTACAACCGGTTCCCGCACGAATTCTCCGGCGGCCAGCGGCAACGGATCGGCATCGCGCGGGCACTGGCGCTCGGCCCCAAGCTGGTTTTCTGCGACGAGCCCGTCTCGGCGCTCGACGTCTCGATCCAGGCGCAGATCGTGAACCTGCTCGATGACCTGCAGGACGAGATGGGCCTCACCTACGTCTTCGTCGCCCACGACATCGGCGTGGTCCGTCACATCTCCGACCGGATCGCGGTGATGAACAACGGCAAGATCGTCGAGGCCGGTGACGCGGACCAGGTCTGCGAGCACCCCCGCGACGACTACACGAAGAAACTGCTCGCCGCGGTGCCGATCCCGGATCCGCGCGAGAGCCGCGCCCGCCGCGAACGAACCGGCGCCACGGGGTAGCCTGCCCGGGTGGCCCTGCCGCTCTCCCCGCCGATCAAGCCGCAGCTCGCGCTTACCCGCAAAGCGCTGCCGAGCGGGGAGGAGTGGGCGTACGAGCCGAAGCTCGACGGCTTCCGCGCGATCATCTTCGTCGACGGCGAGGAGGCCTACGTGCAGTCGCGGGCAGGAAAACCGCTGGCGCGCTACTTCCCCGAGCTGGAGTGGGCGCCGGGGCGCTGGGTCCTCGACGGTGAGTTGGTGATCCGCGGCGAGGGCGGCGAGGTCGAATTCGATTTGCTGCAGCAGCGGATCCATCCGGCGGAGAGCCGGATCACCCTGTTGAGTAAGGAGATCCCGGCGACCTATGTCGCCTTCGACCTGCTGGCGGAGGGCGATCAGTCGCTGCTCGACGCGCCGCTACGGGAGCGGCGCGAGCGGCTCGAGCGGATCGCCATCGAGGCGGGTATCGAGCTGACGCCGCTGACTGCCGACGAAGCGCAGGCGCAGAGGTGGCTGGCCTCGATCGAGGGCGTGATGGCGAAGCAGCTGGACGCGCCCTACATCCCCGGCAAACGCAAAGGGATGGCGAAGGTGAAGCGCGAGCGGACGATCGACTGCGTCGTAATGGGCTGGCGGCCGGGCAAAGAGGAGGGAACGGTCGGCTCCCTGATCCTCGGCCTCTACGACGGCGACGAGCTGCGCACGGTCGGCCACATCTCCGGCTTCAGCGCCGCGGCAAAACGCAGCATGCGGGCGATGCTGGCGCCGCTGGAGACGGGGGAGAGCGGCAGCGCCGAGCCGAGCCGCTGGACCGGCGGCCGCGATCTCGAGTGGGTCGGCCTGCGCCCCGAGCTGGTGATCGAGGTCGGCTACGACCACGCCGCCGCCGGTCGCATCCGCCACGGCGCCCGCTTCCACGCCTTCCGCACCGACAAATCCTCCCGCGACTGCAAGTTCGAGCAACTCGACGAAGGAACCTGAGGGGGCGTGGGGGCGCCTCAGGCCGACGTTCAGAACTGGGCCGCTTCGGCGCCTAGAACAGGGTGCTCTGGGTCGGCTCGGCCGGTGCTTTGGCGAAGGGCTGAGATTTGCGGGCGCCCTCGGCGTAGTTGCCGCGCATGCGCGCCTGGCCCCAGCCGCGGAGGGCGCGGGTCGTCTTCTTCCGGTCTTCCGGGCGCAGGTAGGCGCGTCTGCCGTAGAGGCGTTCGTACTCCGGCACGAGGTCGGGACGTTTGGCGTGGAGCCAGCCGAAGAAGACATCCTTCACCTCGCCGCGCAGATGGAGGGCCACGCCGCCGAGGAAGGTGGCGCCGACCTCCTTCGCCCGGGCGACGATCGGCTCGACCTGCTCGGGGCTGTCGTTGATCCCCGGCATCAGCGGCGCGATCAGGATCCCCGACTGGATGCCCCGTCGCCGCAGCTCGGCGACCGCGTCGAGGCGGGCGCTCGGGCTCGGCGTGTGCGGCTCGGTCAGCCGCCACGCCTTCTCGTCGAGCGTCGGCACCGACAGGTTCACCGATACCCGCAGCCCCGCGTCCCGGAACCGTTCGAAGATCTCGACGTCCCGCATCACCAGCGGTGACTTGGTCAGCACCGAGACCGGCGTCTGCGCCGCCAGCAGCGCGTCGAGGATCTCCGGCAGCATCCGGTACCTCGACTCACACCACTGATACGGATCGGTGTTGGTCCCCAGGGCGACCAGGTCCCGCTTCCAGCTCGGCCGCGCCACCTCCGCCCGCACCAGCTCCGGCACGTTGACCTTGACCACGATCTCCCGCTCGAAGTCCCGACCGGCATCGAAATCCAGATAGCTGTGAGTCCTTCGAGCAAAGCAAAAAACACAGGCATGAGTGCAGCCCCGGTAGGGGTTGATGGTCCAGGAGAAGCCGAAGCTTTCGCCAGGGACGTGGTTCAGGGCGGAGCGGGCGCGGACCTCGTGGAAGTTGATGCCCATCGCCTCAGGGGCGTCGAAGGTGCGGACGACAGTGCCGTCGCCGACGCCGGGAAGCCGCATGTCGTTTTCTACTCGCTGCCCGTCCCACCTCATACGAACATATGTTCGCAGATCGAGACGATGCGGTAACGTATTTGACGTGAACGTAAGAAAGAGCTTTGTCGGCGGGAGGGGCGTGAGCGCCGACCACGAGAACTACAAGTGGTGGGCTCTCTCCTGCACCAGCCTCGGGATGCTGCTGGTGGCGACCAATTCGGGGACGCTGATCATCGCCCTGCCCGACCTGGAGCGCGCGCTCGGGACCAGCCTGCTGACCCTGGTCTGGGTGATCCTCGCCTACATGATCTCCTCGACCGTCCTGGTCCTCACCGCCGGTCGGCTCTCGGATCTGTTCGGTCGCAAGACCGCCTTCGTCGCGGCCTTCCTGATCTTTGCCGCCGCCTCGCTCGGCGCCGGGTTCGCGGCGAACGGAACCCAGCTGATCCTCTGGCGGATCGTGCAGGGCGTCGGCGGCGCGTTCATCTTCGCCAACGGCCCGGCGCTCGTCACCGACGCCTTCCCGCGCGAGCAACTCGGGATGGCGATGGGCACGAACACGATGGTGGCAGCGGTCGGCCTGGTGATCGGACCGGTCCTCGGCGGCGCCCTGGTCGGAATCTCCTGGCAGTGGGTCTTCTGGTTCAACGTCCCGTTCGCGCTTCTCGGTGCCCTCTGGGCCGCGGTCGTCCTGCGTGAGCTCGCCACCCCCGACGCACACCGCGGCCTCGACATCCCCGGCACGCTCACCTTCGTGGTCGGATTGACCGGGCTCGTCTACGGGATCTCACGCGGTGGCATCTCCGGTTGGGACGACACCGCGGTGATCGTCGCCCTCGTCGTCGGCGTCGTCCTGTTGCCGCTCTTCGTCTTGATCGAGGCGCGCTCGGAGGCCCCGATGCTGGACCTGTCGATCTTCAAGAACCGCCTCTTCGCGGCGGCTACCGCGGCCGCTTTCCTCAACGGGCTCTCGCGCTTCGCCCTGATGTTCATCTTCGTCTTCTACTACCAGGGCGCGCAGGGGGACGACCCGATCCTGGCGGGCATCAAGCTGGCCCCGATGGCGATCGGGATGCTGATCGCCTCGCCGATCGCGGGCGTCTATGCCGATCGCCACGGCTCCAAATACCTGGCCGCGGCGGGAATGATGGCGACCGCCCTCGGCCTCGCCCTGATGACCACCCTTCAGGCGGACACCGGCTACTGGCTCGGCGGTCTCTACCTCTTCCTGGTCGGGATCGGATCGGGGATGTTCAACTCGCCCAACACGGCGGCGATGATGGGAACCGTCCCGACCGAGCGGCGGGGGATCGCGGCCGGCGCGCGGACGATGTTGCAGAACACCGGCGCGATCCTCTCGATCGCCTTCGTCCTTGCGATCATCACCGCGGCGGTGCCGACGAACGTACTGTTCAAGATCTTCTCCGGCCTCGCCTCCGGCCTCAGCAGCGCCCAGCTCGACCCGTTCATCGCCAACATGCACACCGCCCTCTGGATCCTCGCCGCCATCTCGGTCCTCGGCGCCGCCGTCTCGATGATGCGCCCGAGCGAGGGGAGTCCCGCCGGGCGGCGCGTCCCCCGGTCGGTGGCGATCGAGGAGGCGATCTCCGAGGAGGTCGAGGCGACGCCATGAAGATCGGCGACGTCGCCAAGCTGGCCGGGGTGACGCCTCGGACGATCCGCTACTACGAGGAGATCGGCCTCCTCCCGGCGCCAGACTCGCGTGAGCCCGGTGCCCACCGGACCTACTCCCAGCAGGACGTCGATCGTCTGATCGACCTGATCCGGCTGAAGAACCTGCTCGGCGTCTCCCTCGACGGGTTGAAGGGCCTGGTCGAAGCGGAGGACAACCGCGCCGCGATGCGTCGCGAGTGGCACGACGGTGTCGAGGACCCGGTTCGCCGTCGTGAGATCCTCGAATCGCTGGACGACCACGCGAGGCGCCAGCTCGACCTGGTGCGTGCGCGGCGCGACGAGATCGCCGCGCTGGAAGCCGAACTGTCGGAGCGCCGCGCCCGTATCCGCCGACGCCTGCGCGAGTTGGAGAACGAGCCGGCCGAGGCTTAGGGACCGTGCCCTGGGCGTGCCGACTTCCATGACGGTTCCGTCGGACCCCGATCGCCGCGAGCGTCGCCGCGGTGTTGTGCAACAGGCACGGAAGCTAGGACTTCGTCACGTCTCCCGGGACGGCGTCGCACTTCCTCCTCACCTCACATACCACGGCCGTGCTCGCCGCAGACCCTTGCATCCCTTTCCCCGGTGCCGCCCCCTCCGAGCCCGACGAATCGCCTAGACGCCCGCCGTCTGCTCCTCGAAGTGCTTGGAGAGCATCGTGACCTGGCCCTGGTAGTTGGATCCCAGGTCGACGCCGTAGAGGCGCTCGGCGGGCGCCTCCATCCACTCCAGTCCCAGCTTGCAGACCGGCTGGCGGTGCTCGACCATGAAGGGCACGTCGCGGGCTCGGACCTCGAGCGCGGCGCGGCTGCCCGGCCGGGTGCCGGTCGGGTCGAAGCCGAAGCCGGGATCGAAGAAGCCCGCGTAGTGGGTGCGCAGCTCCCCCGCGGTCGGGTCATAGGCCATCATCTCGGCGGCGATCTGCGGCGGGATCGAGACGCCCTCGGCGGAGAGCAGGAGATAGAAGATCTCCGGCTCGAGGACGATCTTGCCGCCCGACTCCGGATAGACCGGGTCCCAGAAGTCGCTCCACCGGTAGGCGCGGATCTTGCCGAGGTCGACCGGCAGGCTGTTCTTCTTCGCCCGGTAGCCGACCACGCGGTCCGCAGGGCCGGTGACGTCGAGGCTGAGGAAGACCCCGTCGGAAACCGCCAGCTCGGCCTCGGGCACCGGGTCGGAGTCGAGGTAGACGAGCGGCGATTCCCCCTGTAGCTCGCGGATGCGCGCGTCGCTCAGCCGGACGTCGCCGCGGGCCAGGCGCAGCTGGTTCAGCGAGAGGCCGGTGCGCACCTGCACGGCGAAGGAGCGGGGGACGACCTCGAGGTAGAGCTTCCCCTCATAGCCGGCTCGGATGTCGTCGAAGCGGTTGTGGCGGTCGGTGATCACGCGGGTGAAGACGTCGAGCCGGCCGGTCGAGCTCTTCGGGTTCGCGCGGGCGCGGACGTCCTGGGGGAGGGAGAGGCGCTCGATCAGCGGCACCAGATAGGGGCGGTCACGCTCCAGCACGGCGCCGTCGCGCAGGTCGACCTTCTGGAACGCGAGGCCCTCGACCTTTTCCTCCACGGTCGAGTCGACGTCGGGCAGGAACGAGCAGCGCAGCGCCCAGGCCTCGTCGCCGAGGCGCAGGTCGATGCTGGCGGGCTGGATCGCCTCAGGGCGGATCCGATACTCGCCCGAGCTCACCCATTCCCGCTCGATCGCCTCGGCCAGCGCCTGCGATGGGAAGACGCCGGTCGCGCTCTGGGCTTCGCTCATCCAGCGGAGATTATTCGCCGCGCCCCCTCGGTGCCGAGGTGGGGGGCGAGGGCGAACTCGAGCACGTCCGGGATCAGCCCGGCGAGGTCCGCGGCCTCGCCATCGACGACGCGCCGGGTGAGCAGCGCGGCGATGCCGCCGACGACCGCTTCGTCCGTCGCCGGGGGAACCGGGACGGCGCCGGGCGGGTCCGGCGCGCCCTCTCGCAGGAGGGGGACGAAGGACTCGACCGCGGCCTGGTAGCGGTCGTAGATGCCGCGGCCGGCGCGCAGGCCCTCGGCGAGGACGATCGTCGCCAGCGGCGGGTCGCTCGCCAGCAGTGTCAGAAGGGCGGTGGTGCCGGCGCGGACACGGAGCGGCCAGTCGGTGGTCGAGTTCGGGACGCAGGCCTCGACCACGGTGGCGCGGATGCGGTCGACCGCGAAATCGTAGGCGGCGAAGAAGCAATCGTCCTTACTGTCGAAGTGCTTGTAGAAGTCACTCTTCGACACGGCCGCGCGTTGGCCGATCATCGACACGGTGGTTTTCTGGTAGCCGACGTCGGCGAGGGTGAGGATCAGCCCCGAGATCAGCCGCTCGCGCTGATTACGGGCGACAAACTCGGGTGACAAGCCGTGACGGCCACGCGGCAGGCGATCCATCTGGTCATCGAAGTGTGACACCGGAATGTCACATTCGCACCTACTTCTCGGTCACCTTTTTCCTACACCGCGGTACGGAGAAACGACGAACTCGGTGAGCTCGGGGAGCATCTCCGGGGTCTTGTCGACCGCGTCCCGACGCACCTCCCGCTGGACGATCCAGGCCGCCCCGCCGACCAGCGCCTCCTCCAGGGTGGCAGGCCTGCTCGAGCCATTCGGCGTGGCCTCCCGCAGCTGCTTGATGAAGCCTTCGAGCGCCGCCTCGTAGCGGGCGGCGGACTCCGGGCCGGCGCCGGGCGCCTCGATCATGCAGAGCTTTGCCTCGGCCGGATGGGCGGCGAGGAAATCGAGGATCGCGCGGAGGCCGGCTTCCACCCGCGCTTCCCAGTCGCCCTCGTCGATCGGCTCGCAGGCGTCGGCGACCAGGGCCTCCGCCTCGGCCACGGTGACGTCGAAAGCGTCAAGGAACAACTCCTCCTTGCCGGAAAAGTTGTCGTAGAGGGTTTTGCGGGCGACGTGGGCGCGGCGCACGACGTCGGCGATCTTCGTCGCCTCATAGCCCTGCTCGGCACAGAGTTCCGCCATCGCATCGATCATCCGCCGGCGCTTATGCGCGGCGATGAACTCTTGAGGTAGTTGCGGTCGAGTCGCGCTCACAGATGCTCCCGAAGTCGGTTGGGGAGCATGCGGCCCATGATACCCAGTGTCAAGAATTCCATGCTCCGCTCAACTTTTCTTCTGGTAACGTGCCGAAAACACGACTCGTTCTTAATAGGAACGTGATGAGTGTCGGCTACCCGATGTGTCCCGGGTGCAATCGCGAACACGACAGCTTCTTGGACTCATCCGACAGAAACCAGATCAACCGGGAGCTCCTGGTGGCGGCGCTGGGGGACGAGTGGCCGGCGGACATGATCCAGACCGCGGCCGAGATGCTCGCCGACAGTGAAAGCCGCTTCCCCTCGGGACCGCGCCGCCTGCCCGGTGACCTCGTCCGGGCGATCCAGCGGGAGCGCCTGCTGGTCGGGATGCTGCGCGCGATCTCGGAGCTCGGGTACCGCTCGACCAACGTGCAGGACGTGATCGAGCGGGCAGGCGTCTCGCGGCCGACCTTCTACGAGCACTTCTCCAACAAAGACGACTGCTTCCTCGCCGGCTTCGACACCTGCGCGACCCGCCTTCGCGACCAGATCACGATCGCCGCGGACGAGGGAGGCGACATCTGGCGCGATCGGATGCGCAGTTGCTTCAACGCCCTGCTCGCCTTCGCCGCCGCCGAGCCGGACGCCGCGCGCATGGTCATCGTCGAGGCTCGCGCCGCCACGCCCGACGCGGCCCTGCGCCGTGTCGCCCTGCTCGATTACTTCGCCACCTGCATCGACAAGAAGGTCCGCGAGCTCCTCCCCGCCGGTACCGCCCGCTCTCCCGTCACCGCCTCCGGCGTCGTCGGCGGCGTCGAATCCCTCCTCTACGCCCGCCTCAACAAGAACCAGATGGACGATCTCCCCGCGCTCCTGCCCTCGCTGATGTACTTCGCCGTGCTCCCTTATGAAGGGCATCTGGCGGCCGGCGAGGAGCTGAGGTTGAAGACGACCTGAGTTGAAGACGACCTGAGGGCGGGGCGCCGGGGACCCAAGGGACGCAAGGGCCTGCGGCGATCAGGGTCAGAGGGAACCGTCATGGAAGTCCACCGGATCCGCCAGAAGGCGCGCTAGGAAGCGTGGAGTTCCAGACGTCTTCGTCGACGATCCCCGCCGTGGTGTGGCCTCTCACGCACGGACCCCCGGAGAAACACCGCACTCCCTCCGTCCTGCCGCTAGGGCTGCCGCGACCCCAGCGCCCCCCGCACCGCCGGCGCCACCTCCGTCCCGAAGAGCTCGATCGAGCGCATCACGTCGGCGTGGGGGAGGGTGCCGACGCTGAACTGGATCAGGAAGCGGTCGTGATCGAAGATCGCGTGTTGGCGGAGGATCTTCTCGGCGACCTCGGCGGGGGAGCCGACGAGGTTGGCGCCCTCGAGGCGGCGGCTCGCTTCGAAGGCGGCGCGGGTCATCGGCGGCCAGCCGCGCTCGCGGCCGATGCGGTCCATCATCCGGGCGAAGGCGGGATAGGCGGTGTCGGCGGCGACTTGTGAGGTCGGCGCGACGAAGCCGTGGGAGTTGATGCTGAGGGCGGGAGGAGGCGCGCCCGCGTCGGCCGCCGCGGCCGCGTGCAGTTCGGCGAACGGCTTGAAGCGGGCCGGTTCGCCGCCGATGATCGCGAGCGCCATCGGCAGGCCGACGCGCCCGGTGCGGATCGCCGACTCTGGTGAGCCGCCGACCGCGACCCAGACCGGCAAGGGGTCCTGGAGCGGGCGTGGGTAGACGCCGCGGCGGTCGATCGACGGACGCAGCCGGCCGTCCCAGGTGACGTCGGGGTCGGCGCGCACCGCGAGCAGCAGTTCGAGCTTCTCGGCGAAGAGCTCGTCGTAGTCATCGAGGTCGTAGCCGAAGAGGGGAAACGACTCGATGAAGGAGCCGCGGCCGGCCATGATCTCGGCGCGCCCGCCGGAGAGAAGATCCAGCATCGCGAAGTCCTGGAATACGCGGACCGGGTCGTCGGAGCTGAGCACCGACACCGCGCTGGTGAGGCGGATACGCTCGGTCCGCTCCGCCGCCGCGGCCAGCGCCACCGCGGGCGAGGAGACGGCGAAGTCGGGCCGGTGATGCTCGCCGACGCCGAAGACGTCGAGGCCGACCTGATCGGCCAACTCGATCTCCTCGATCAGGTCCCGCAGGCGGCGATCGGCGCCGACCACCGGCCCGCCCTCGACCTCGGGGGTCAGCTCCGCAAAGGTGTAGACGCCGAGTTCCACCAGGTAGGTGAGAATGCCGGCCATGATCGGCGAACGCATCGAGGAGGGGTTCGCCGCGCTGACCCTGGAAGCGAGCGCGCTCGAAGCGATCTTCGTCCCGGAGGCGGGGATGATCTGCTGCTCCCTGCGGCATCGCGGCGAGGAGCTGCTCGGGCAGCGCAACGGCCTGCGCGCCTACGTCGACCACTACTCGACGATGGGCATCCCCTTCCTCCATCCGTGGGCGAACCGCCTCGCCGGCGACCGCTTTGAGGTCGACGGGCGCGCCGTCGACCTCACCCTCCCCGACCTCCCGGTGAAGCGTGACGACAACGGCCTGCCGATGCACGGCCTGCTCTCGGCGGCGCCGGGCTGGAGGGTCGGTCGCCACGCCGAGCTGGACGACGGCGGGATGCTCGCCGCCGGGTTCGACTTCGGCGCCTACCCGCACCTGCTCGACGCCTTCCCCTTTCCACACCTGGTGGAGATCGAGGCCACGCTGGTCGAGGACTCGCTGGAGATCGCGACCAGCGTCACCGCCACCGGCAACGTCGCGGTGCCCATCGCCTTCGGCTTCCATCCCTATCTGCGGCTCCCGGAAGCGCCGCGGGCCGGCTGGGTCCTCGAGGCGCCGGTCGCGGAGCGCATCGTCCTCGACGACCGCGGCCTGCCGACCGGCGAGCGCGAGCCCGCCTCGATCGAGACGGCACCGCTCGCCGATCGCACCTACGACGACGCCTTCCTCGCGCCCCCGCCGGGCACCGCCTTCTCCCTCCGCGGTCCCGACCGCCGTCTCGAGCTGCGGATGGACAGCGGCTATCCCTTCACCCAGATCTTCGTTCCCGCCGACACCGACGCCGTCGCGATCGAGCCGATGACCGCCCCCACGAACGCCCTTCTCGCCGGCGGTCCCGAGCTCCTCTCCGTCCCGCCTGGAGAGACCTTCGACGCCGCCTTCTCGATCCGCGTGTCCGAGGGCTGAACGTGGCCCTGCGCCTGGCCGACGGCACCACAGTCCGCCACACGACCAGGCCGCCGCAGGGGATCAAGCACCGCGTCCTCCTCGGGGTCGCCCGCGCTTGGGGTAGAGCTGCAGCAGCCCCTCTGCCTCGAGCCGCAGGAACGCCTCCCGCACCGGCGTCCGGCTCACGCCCACCGCGTCGGAGACCTCGCCCTCGCCGATCAGCCGCCCCTGCGCGTACTCGCCGGCCAGGATGCGCTCCTTGGTGTGGACGTAGGCCCGGTCGGCTGCCGACATGGCATCGATCTATACCGCTTCGCCGCGACGGGCGGCCACGCCAGTCAGCTCTCCGCCTCGACCACCGCCGAGGCGATGCCGCGCGGGCGCCCGGCGCGCACCCAGAGGCGCCAGAGCACTCCGGCGATGAGAAGTGAGGCGAGGAGCGAGGCGATCGGGTCCCCGCGCGAGAGGTTGATCGCCAGCGTGAACGTCACGACCAGGGCACCGAGCAGGCTCAGCGCGAGCGTCGACCTGCGGCCCTCCTGCCGCGCGAACTTCGCCATGGCCAGCAGCCCGGCGAGGAAGCTGAGGAAGACCGAGACCGCGTAGAAGAGGACCAGCTCCTGATCCTGCGCACCCGCCGCGGCGACGACCGCGGCCGAGACCGCGACGAAGAGGCCGACCGCAACATAGGGGGTGTGGTGCGGGTTCACGGTGCCGAGGGCGGGATGAAGGATGCCGGTGTCCTCGGCGTCCTTGGAGACCCGACGGGCGAGCGCCTTGAGGAGTCCCGGGCCGGCCTGGAAGGAGGAGCTCGCGGCGGCGAGGAGGAGGAGGGCCGTGACGATCTGGAAGGCGGTGTAGAGCCGATGGGCGACGCTCGCCTTCGCGACTTCGGAGATCTGGGTCTCGTCCGGGGCGGGGATTCCCACGTTCAGGTGGACGGCGAGCGCGGTGAGCCCCAGGGTCAGCGAGCCGACGATCAGGAGGGTCAGCCAGATCGTCACCCGGCCGAACCGTCGCCGGCCCGCGTCGTCGAGCTGTCCCAGCTGGGCGATCGCCGAGGAAGGAGCCTCGACCCCGGTGGCCAGCGCCATCGCCACCGGGAAGGCGAGGAGGATCGCGATCACCGGCGAGTGGCCCGCGGAGAGGTCGACCGGTGGCCGCGCCGCCGCGCCGGAGAACCCGCCGACCAGGATGACGATCGCCACGACGACGAAGACAGTGGTCATCGCGGCGAAGATCGCCCGACCCACGTGGCCGAACCAGGTGAGCCCGGCGACCACCAGCAACACGAGGAGGGCCAGTGGGATCCGCAGCGGCGCGAGCCCCGCCGCGAACGCGATCAGCGCCGAGGATGCGGCCGAGACGCTGATCGCGATGGTGAGGACGAAGTCGACGATCAGCGCGCCGATCGGGATGAACGCCCAGGCCTCGCCGAAGGCGGAGCCGGCCGCGGCCGCGGCGCCGCCGCCTTCGGGGAAGCGGCCGATCAGTCCGTGATAGTTGGCGATGATCAGCCCGATCACCGCGACGACCAGGCCCATCGTCGGCAGCAGCAGGCCGAGGTCTCCGTCGAGGGCGCGCAGGGCCGCCTCGATCGCGTAGGCGACCGAGGAGACGGGGTCGGCCATCACCGCGAAGGCGAAGGCGAAGAGGAGGACCGGCCGGGAGAAGGTCAGGGCACGCAGGCGACCGGAAGGGACGTCGTCCGGGGCGCGGCGCGGCTGGGTGTGGTCGGAGGACGGCATGGTCGGTCAAGTGCCGACCAGTCTTCCCGGCTCACCGCGACGGACCCTATGGCATCAGACCCGCGCGCCCACGACCGGCATCAGGATCTGGGCCGGGGCGCCGCCGGCGAAGCGCTGCTCGCTCACCAGGTCCAGCTTCAGGTGCTTGCCCCGCCGCGGCGGTCGCCGGCGCCTTCACCCACCGAGGAGCTCGTCCAGCTTCTCGATGATCTCTCGACTGCCCTGCTCGTAGCCGCCTTCGACATAGGCTTCCATTCCCTCGCGCTCGGAGAAATGTGACTCGAGCTCCATCGTCGTGCGACCGTCGCCGGAATCGGTGAAGGTGACGACGATCCGCTGGAGCACGTCCTCCGTCGTCTCCGCCGCCGCACCCTCGCCTGCCCGGCCGTCTGCGTCGGCATCCCTGATGCTGAGTCGATGGTGGCGCTCGACCTCCTCTATACGCCACCACCCGTGAGTCTTCTCACCGTCCGGTCCGGTGAAGTAGTAGCTGGTGAGGCTTCCGGGAGTGAGATCGTGCTCGACGAAGGTGGCCGGGTGACTTCTCGGACCCCACCACCGCTCGAGCTGGCGCGGGTCCTCCCACACTTCCCAGATTCGCTCGACGGGCGCTTCGAACTCGGCGAAGAGCGT
>JAFDWG010000048.1 GCA_018268605.1 Actinomycetota bacterium
TCACCTTCCTCTGCTCGATCGCCTCGATGGCGCTGCTCTGGACGACGCTGGTCAAGTTCGAGCTCTCGGCGAAGAGCGCCCAGGGCCAGCTGAAGCGCCTGCGCCGTGCCCTCGACGCGCCCGCCGGCCCGCCCTCTTCGCGAATCGCCCCGGAGGTTCACTAGATGCCCGACGCTCTCGTCAACTGGCTCTTCGCGGCGCCGGCGATCCCCAACGACGTCGGCGGCAAGTACGTCGCCGGCGCCTACATCGTCTTCGTCGTGCTGCTCCTGATCTACGTCGCGATCATGGGGATGAAACTGGCGCGGATCGAGCGCGGGCTGCGTGACGTCGCCGAGATCGCCGAGCAGCGCAAGGACGACGCCGCCGAGACGGTCCGCACGGGGGTCGACTCTTGAGCGAGATCCTGGCGCTCGGGGTGTCGCACAAGACGGCGCCGCTGGACCTCCGCGAGCGTCTCTCGCTGACCGAGGGCCGCGCCGTCGCGGCGCTCCGCGAGCTGACCGAAGCGGGGACGATCGAGGAGGCCGCCGCGATCTCGACCTGCAACCGGACCGAGCTCTACCTGGTCGTCTCCGACCCGGTCGAGGCCGAGTCCGAGGCGCTCGGCGTGCTCACCCGCAAGGCCGGGATCCGGCCGACGGAGCTGCTCGGCCACCTCTACTCCCTGCGCGGCGTCGACGCCTCGCGCCACCTACTGCGGGTCACCGCCGGGCTCGACTCGATGATCGTCGGTGAGGCCGAGATCCAGGGCCAGGTCAAACGGGCCTACGAGCTGGCGCTGGTCGAGGGCGCCACCGGGCCGATCCTCAACCGCCTCTTCCGCGGCGCCCTGACCGCCGGCGGGCGGGCGCGCAACGAGACCGCGATCGGCGAGCGCGGCGTCTCCATCCCCTCGGTCGCGGTCGAGGTCGCCCAACGCGCCCTCGGCGACCTGGCCGAGCGGACCGTGCTGATGATCGGCGCCGGGGCCACCGCCGAACTCGTCGCCCAGGCGCTGGTCGCCCGCGGGGTCGACACCGTCTTCGTCGCCAACCGCCACCACGACCGCGCCCTCGGCCTCGCCCAGCGCTTCGACGGCCAGGCGGTGCGCTTCGAGAACCTGCCCGAGCAGCTGGCACAGGTCGATGTCGCCGTCTCCACCACCAACTCGCCCCACCACATCATCGAGCGCGACGGCCTCGAACAGGTGATGGCGGAGCGCGAAGCGCGCCCGCTGCTGCTGATCGACATCGCCGTGCCGCGGGACATCGAGCCGGAGTGCCGCGAGGTCTCCGGGGTGAGCGTCTTCGATATCGACGACGTCCAGCAGATCGTCGAACGGAACGCCGGGGTGCGCGAAGCCGAGGCGACGCGGGCGGAACGGATCATCGAGACCGAGCTCGACCGCTTCGAGAGATGGGTAGCGTCGCTGGAGGTCGTACCGACGATCGCGGCGCTTCGGGAGCACGGCGACGAGGTCGTGCGCCGGGTGCTGGCCGAGAACGAGAACCGCTGGGAGAGCCTCGGCGAGGCGGACCGCGAGCGGGTCGAGATGATGGCGAAGGCGATCGCCTCGCGGATCCTGCACGAGCCGACCCGCCGCATCCGCCGGGCCGCCGGCTCCGACGACGCCTACCAGTACGTGAGTGCACTGCGCGAGCTGTTCGGGCTCGACATCGAGACCGATGTAGAGGCCGAAGCCGACGTGCCGGGCAACGTCACCGAGCTGCGCCGCCCCGGCCGCCAGGGCTGAGGTGCGTGGCCCTACGCATCGCAACGAGAGCTAGTCAGCTCGCGCTTACGCAGGCGGGGACCGTCGCCGACATGCTCGGTGGCGCCGAGCTGGTCCCGTTGTCCTCTCAGGGCATGCCGGGCGACAAATCGCGCTTCGTCCGTGCGGTCGAGCAGGCGGTGCTCGACGGTCAGGCCGACATCGCCGTGCATTCGGCCAAGGACCTACCGGGCGAGGAGGTCGAAGGGCTCGAGGTGGTCGCGGCACCGCCGCGGGAGGACCCCACCGACGCCTGGATCGGCGCGGGGGCCTCGCTCGACGACGTGCCCGAGGGCGCACGGGTGGGGACCGTGAGCCTGCGGCGCAAGGCGCAGTTGCTCGCCGCGCGGCCCGACCTCCAGATCCTCGACCTGCACGGCAACGTCGACACCCGCATGCGCAAGCTGGCCGAGGGCCACTACGACGCGATCGTCCTCGCCACGGCGGGGCTGAGGCGGCTGGGACGTGAGGACGAGATCGGCTTCCGCCTGTCCGAGGACCGGATGGTCCCGGCGGCGGGCCAGGGCGCGCTGGCCCTGCAGGTGCGCAGCGGTGACGACGAGAGCGCCGCGGCGGTGCGGGCGATCGGCGCGGCGGAGCCGTTCGCCGAGCTGCGCGCCGAGCGCGCCTGCTTCATCCGCCTCCAGGCCGACTGCTCGACCCCGATCGGCGTCCACGCCAAGGCCGACGGCTCGGTCCTGCGGATCGGCGCCTTCGTCGGCCTCCCCGACGGGAGCGAGTGGGTCCGCGACGAGGTCCTTGCCGACCCCGCCGACCCCGAGGCGGCAGGCGACGAGCTGGCCGAGCGCCTCCTCGCCGCCGGCGCCGCCGACCTCCTCACCCGCGCCGCCGAGGCCCAAGGTTGATGGGCCGAAAACCGGACTATCTGACGGGTTTTCGGCCCGTCAACATGGTGGGCTCGTGAGCGCGCGGGGCGGGGTGGTGTATCTGGTCGGGGCGGGGCCTGGCGATCCCGGGCTGATGACGAAACGTTCGTTGGATCTGATCGCCTCCGCCGACGCGATCTACTACGACCGGCTGATCCCGACCGGCGCGCTCGACGGCGCCCGCGAGGATGCCGAGCTGATCTACGTCGGCAAGCAGCCGGGGGTGCCCTCGGTGCCGCAGGCGGAGATCGGCGAGCGCCTGGTCGAGGCCGGGAAGGCCGGCAAGAGCGTCGTGCGGCTGAAGGGCGGCGACCCGTTCGTCTTCGGCCGCGGCGGCGAGGAGGGCGAAAACCTGCGCGAGGCCGGGGTCGAGTTCGAGGTCGTGCCCGGCGTCACCGCCGGGGTCGCGGCGACCGCCTACGCCGGCATCCCGGTCACCCACCGCGACGACGCCTCGGCGGTCGCCTTCGTCACCGGTCATGAGGATCCCGAGAAGGCCGAGACGGCGCTCGACTGGGACGCCCTCGCCGCCTTCCCCGGCACGCTCGTCTTCTACATGGGGGTCAAACGGCTGGGCGAGAACGCCGCCGCCTTGATGGCCTCGGGGCGCGCCGCCGACGAGCCCGCGGCGGCGATCGAACGCGGCACCTGGCCCGGGCAACGGACCGTCACCGCGACGCTCGGGACGATCGCCGAGACGGTCGAGCGCGAGGCGATCAAGGCCCCGGCGCTGATCGTCGTCGGCGACGTCGCGGGGCGCCGCGAGGCCCTTCACTGGCTGGAGCGCCGCCCGCTGCACGGCCGCACCGTCGTCGTCACCCGGGCGCGCGCCCAGGCCAGCGGCCTGGCGAAGACGCTGCGCGGCCTCGGCGCAAGCGTCGTCGAACTGCCCGCGATCCGGATCGAGTCGAGGATCGGCGACGACGAGGTGCGCGCCGCGGCGAGCGCGATCCGGGACTACGACCTCGTCTGCCTGACCAGCCCGAACGGGGTGAAGCTGCTCTTCGAGGCGCTGACCGCGGCCGGGCGCGACGCCCGCGCGCTGGCCGACGCGACGGTCGCGGCGATCGGCCCGGGGACCGCCCGCGCGCTGGCCGCCCACGGCATCGCCGCCGACGTGATCCCGGAGCGCTTCGTCGCCGAGGCGCTGGTCGAAGCGCTGGCCGACGTCGACGTCGAGGGTAAGAAAGTGCTCGTCGCGCGCGCCGCCGAGGCGCGCGACGTCCTGCCCGACGCCCTGCGCGAGCGCGGCGGCGAGGTCGACGTCGTCGCCCTCTACGAGACGGTGCGCGAGGCGCCCGACGAGAAGGCGGTCGCCGCGGCACAGGACGCCGAGTACGTCACCTTCACCTCGTCCTCGACCGTCACCAACCTGCTCGAGGCGCTCGGCGACCGCTTTCCTTCGCAGGCCCTGATCGTCTCGATCGGCCCGATCACCAGCGCGACGGTGCGCGAGAACGGCCTCGAGGTCGCGGTCGAGGCGGAGCGCCACGATGTCGACGGCCTCCTTGAAGCGCTCCTCGCCGACGCTGCCGCGAGTTGAGCTTCGGCACTCCCCACCGGCACTTCCGCCAGGTCGGGTCGACCAACACCGTCGCCCGTGAGCTCGCCGCGGGCGGGGCGCCGCACGGGACCGTCGTCACCGCCGCCGAGCAGACCGCGGGCCGGGGTCGGCAAGGACGGACCTGGACCGCGCCGCCGGACTCGGCGCTCCTCTACTCCGCGGTGGTGCGCCCGATCGAGCCGCGCCACGCGGTCCTGCCGCTCGCCGTCGCCCTCGCGGTCTGCGAGACCGCCGAGGTCCTGCGCCCGGAGATCGAGTGCCAGGTCAAGTGGCCGAACGACATCCACCTCGAAGGACGCAAGCTCGCCGGGATCCTGATCGAGGCGCGCCCTCAGGACGGCTGGGCCGTCCTCGGCGTGGGCCTGAACCTGAGCATCGCCGAGTTCCCCGAGGAGCTCCGCGATCGGGCGATCTCGCTCTTCGGAGCCGCGCCAGCTGTTCCTTATGGCGTCCAGGGCGCCATAAGGAACAGCTGGGCGGAGGTGGCGGCGGGGACGCTGAGCGAGCGGCTCGGGGTCTGGCTGGACACCGATGCGCAGCTGGTGCTCGGGGCTTGGCGGGTGCGGGACGCGCTCTTCGGGCGCGAGGTCAGTTGGGAGAAGGGGACCGGGATCGCCGACGGGGTCGACGACCGAGGCTTCCTACTCGTCCGACTCGCCGACGGCGACCGGGTCGCCCTCGGTGCCGGGGATGTTCATCTGACCAGCTTCTGAGCCGTCGGCTTTCGCCGCTTTCGCTTTGGCTTTCGTTTTCCGTTTGGGTTTCGCCGCGGCTTTGGATCTGGCCGTTTTCGCTTTGGCTTTGGCAGCTTTCTCTTTGGCCGCTTTCGGCTCTTTCGCGGCTTTGCCTTTTTTCGCCGCTTTCGGCTTGTCGGCGGCTTTGGATCTAGCCGTTCTGGCTTTCGCTTTTTTCGGTTTCGCCACTTTAGCTTTGGCCGGTTTCTTCGGCGGCTCGTCCTCGGTGATCTCAGGCTCGGGCTCGGCGTCGGCCTCGGCGACCGGCACGCCCTTCGGCGCAGCCTCCTCGGATGCGGCCTCCTGCGGCTCACCGCCGTTCTCGCTCGCTTCGGCTTCCTTGTCTTTGCGACGACGACCGCGGCGCCGCGGTTTCTCGGTCGCCTCCGGGTCGCCGCCGTTCTCGGACTCGATCAGGGCCACCTCGACGGCCTCCTCCGACGCCTTGCCGTTCTCGTTGCCGTTGCCGTCCTTGCCGCGCTTGCGCTTGCGGCGTCGCTTGCCGCCTTTGGGGAAGTTCCGCAGCAGCTCGCGGGCGACGCCACTCGGTTTCCGCGCCATCCGCATGCGCGCCCCGCGCAAGACCTCCTCGCCCTCCGGCGTATGCGAGACGGCGGCGGCAAGCAGGGAGACGGCGAGGCGGCGGTCCTGTTTGCGCGCCGCGTGGACCAGCCGACGAGCGTTACGCCCGTGGGCCCGGCCGCTGGAGTTGACCAGGAGGCCGAGCAGGCGCTTCGTCTCGGGCCAGCGCTGCACCGCGTACTCCTCGTGCAATTCGCGCGTGTAGCCGGCCAGCCGCCAGACCCACGCCTGCGCCTGGTCGCGGCGGCCGATCCGCTTGTCGATCAGCGCCTGCAACATCGTCTTCGTCCCCGCCCGTTTGTCCTCGCGGCTCCAGGTGCCGACGATGTCGATCGCGTCGTCGAAGGCGTCCGGGTCGCCGAGGTCGGCGATCTCCCCCAGGGCTTTCAGCCGCAACTGCGCGTTGCGGTTGCGCTGCACGCAGGTCAGCAGGAAGCGTCGCCGCAGCTCTTTGGTGCGGTCGTTCTGCAGCATCGCCCGGGCGCGCCGCCAGCCCTGCGTGTTGACCCGCGCCCCGGCCAGCGCCGCCCAGGCGTGCTGCTCGGGGTAGTCGAGGTTCTCGACGGCGATCCGCCAGATCTCCCGTTCGAGGACCTCCATCCGTTTCTCCTCGACGTCGGAGACCGGGACGATCCGCCGCTCCACCCGCACCTTGCGGCCACGGCCACGGCGCACGGGGCCGACGACGATCGCGCCGCCGCGGTAGACGTCGCGGTCGAGCAGGCTGTGCAGCGTGACGATCGTCTCGTCATGGGTCGTCGCCGGGTGGACGAAGTCGATCACCAGACCCGCCTCCTTGCCCGGCGCCCGCCGGGTCACGCGGCCGACCCGCTGCTGGTAGATCCGCCGCGAGGCGGTCGGGGCGAGGTGCATGCAGATCGTCGCCCGCGGGCTGTTCCAACCCTCGGCGAGGAGCTGCGCGTTGCAGAGGACATCGACGTCGCCGCGTTCGAAGCCGGCGAGGATCTCGGCGAGTTCGCGCTTCGGCGTCTGGCCGGAGACCGCCTGGGCGTTGATGCCGACCGCGCGGAATGCCTCGGCGACGTTGTGGGCATGCTGGACGCCGGCGGTGTAGAGGACGCCCGGCGTTTTGCGGAAGCGCGACTTGTAGAGGTCGGCGATCGCGAAGTTGAACGGGCCCTGGTCGAGGAGCGCGGCCAACTCCTCCTGGTCGAAGTCCTGGTCCACCTCGCCTTTGCGCAGCGGCACCTTGGCGATCGTCCGCACCCCGGGGCCGGGCGGGATCCGCAGGCAGCGGAGCGGCGAGATGACGCCGCGACGCGCCGCCTGGGCGAGGTCGAAGCGCGAGGTCTGGGTCGGGAAGAGGTCGGCGACGTGGCGTGCGATCAGCGCGCCGGTCGCCGTCATGCCGATGAAGACGGGGCCGGGCCAGGCGCGGATGCAGGCGCTGGTTTTCTCGCCCAGCGCGGTGTGCGCCTCGTCGCAGATCACGACCGAGTAGGCGTCTGAGACCTTCTTGTGGTTGCGGACGAACCACTGGTAGGTCTCGACCGTGACCGGGCCTTCGGCGTCGTCGCGGCTGCCGAGCAGCGGCGGGCGCAGGCGCTCCTTGTAACCGCGGTCGGAGATCTCGCCGATGAACTGATCGACCAGGTTGCGACGGTGGGTGAGGATCAGGACCCCGCCGGTGCGCGTCGCCTCGATGAAGCCGACCGCGGCGACCGTCTTGCCGGCGCCGGTCGCGTGCTCGAACCAGAAGCGGCGCGCCGCGCCCGGGTCGTCGGGGGCCTCCTCGACGACCTCGTCTTCGTCGTCGTCGGTAGAGGTTTCGGTCCAGTCCTGCGGCTCCTCGTACTCGGGCTCGTCGGCTTCCTGGGGTACTTCGTCTTCGTCTTCGTCGGGAGCGTCGTCGAGGATCTCGACTTCCGCGGTGTCCGGCTCGTCGAGGCCGACTTCGGCGCTGTCCAGCTCGACACCCGCCTCGGCGGAGCCGACCTGGGCCTGGGCCATCAGCTCGGCCAGGGTGCCGGAGAGCGCGTCGACCTGGTGCGGGGAGAGCTCCGCGCCGTCGCGGAGGGTCGGCGGTTCGTCGGCGAGGAAGCGCTCGAGCCCGAGCAGCAGCGAGTAGTTGCGGCGCCACTCGACGGACGGCTCCTCCGCCCCGCCCGCGATCTCGGCCAGCGCGGCGTCGAGCGCCTGCCGACGGGCGGTGCCGGGAGCGAGCGCCTCGGGCCCCTCGCTGTCGAGCAGGAAGGGCTCGCGCGCAAAGGTGGATGCACGCTCGATATCTGCGCTACTTGGGACTGCCGCGTGGGCGGCAACATCGGTGGTGTTGGCCATAGAAGGCTTTGCGTGTCGTCCCGACCGCAACTGGAGAGGTCAGGAGCAAGGATGAACGAGGGCGCGGGAAGCCGGGATTCCTTCTCCCCGAGAACTCAAAGAGGTCCGCGAACCGCGAACCGAACGTACCCGTATTGTAATCAAGGAGCGGATGCGATGGCGATTCAAACTCGCGCTCGCCTTGGTGGCGGCCCTCGCGCTGACTGCCGCGGTGGTCGGTTGCGGCTCCTCATCAGGAGGGGACACGACGCATCCCGACTACAAGAAGGCCCTGGACGGGGCGCCGCCGCCGCTGGCCAAGCTCTACGGCGAAGCGAACGAGATCCTCCCCGGCGGCAAGGACGCCTTCGACAAGCGGGTCGCCTCGCTCGGCTACCCGGTCGTCGCGAACGTCTGGGCCAGCTGGTGCGGGCCCTGCCGCTACGAGTTCCCGATGTTCCAGGAAGCCTCGGCGAGATGGGGCAAGAAGGTCGCCTTCATCGGGATCGACTCCGAAGACTCCGAAAAGGAAGCCGAAAATTGGCTGGCCGACCACCCGGTCCCCTACCCCAGCTACTACGACCCTCAACGCGAAGTCGCCCAGGCCTACAAGGCACCCGGGCCGCCCGACACGGCGTTCTACGACAAGGACGGGAAGCTCGTCTACGTGAAGCTCGGACAGTACGCGCACGACTCCGAATTGGAAGAAGACATCAAGCGCTACGCGCTCGGAGGCGCATAATCTGAGGCATGGAAGCTTTCGCCATCATCGCCCTGATCGGGATCGGGCTCTTGGCGGCGGAGCTGTTGCTGCCGACCGGCGGCCTGCTGGCGGTGCTCGGGGTCGCCGGCCTGGTGGTCGGGGGGATCCTCGCGATCGAGTCCTCGGACAGCTCCGGTGACTACATCGGTGCCGCGTTGATCACGCTCGCGATCCTTTGCGGGGGCAGCTTCCTCTACATCAGCCGCAAAGTGATCCGCACCACCAGGGGGCTGCCGAAAAAGGCGGGGACCGAGGAAATGGTCGGCGCCGAGGCGGAGGCGCGCTCCTCGATCGACCCGACCGGACAGGTCTTCATGCGCGGCACGCGGTGGTCGGCACGGCTCGCCGAGGGTGTTTCGCCGGTGCGTCCCGGGGATAGAGTCAGGGTGGAGGCGGTCGACGGGCTGACGCTCGTCGTGGCGCCGGTCGCGGCGCCCGCGGTCCAAGAGTCCGAGCAGTCCGAGCAGTCCAAACAAAGGGGAAGCTGAATTGGCGGTCGTCGTCGGAGTCGTTGTCGTCATCGTCCTCTTCGGGCTGATCGCGCTCGGCGCGTCGGTCCGGGTGCTGCGCGAGTACGAGCGCGGGGTCATCTTCCGGCTCGGCCGGCTGATCGCGACCAAAGGCCCAGGCCTGATCCTGCTGATCCCGTTCATCGATCGGATGGTGAAGGTCGACCTGCGAACGGTCACGCTGAACATCCCGCCGCAGGAGGTGATCACGCGCGACAACGTGCCGTGCCGCGTGAACGCCGTCGCCTACTTCCGGGTGGTGGACCAGAACCGGGCGGTGGTCGAGGTCGAGAACTACCTGGTCGCGACGTCGCAGATCTCCCAGACCGCGCTGCGCTCGGTACTCGGCAAGGCGGAGCTCGACCAGCTGCTGGCCGATCGCGAGCGCCTCAACGAAGACCTGCAGAAGATCATCGACGAGTCGACCGAGCCGTGGGGGGTCAAGGTGACCGCGGTCGAGATCAAGGACGTCGAGATCCCCGACCAGATGCAGCGGGCGATGGCGCGCCAGGCCGAGGCCGAGCGCGAGCGGCGGGCGAAGATCATCAACTCCGAGGGCGAGTTCCAGGCGGCGCAGAAGCTCACCGACGCGGCCGACATCATCAGCACCAACCCGGCCTCGCTGCAGCTGCGCTACCTGCAGACGCTGCTGGAAATCGGGTCGAACCAGAACACGACGGTGGTCTTCCCTCTGCCGATGGACGTGCTCGAGCCGTTCGTCGGGCGCAGCGACCACAACGCCGGCGGCAGCAAAGCCAAGCCGCGTCCGCCCGCGCCTCCCGGCGGCGGCGAGGCGGTTCCAGGGGTCGAAGGCTCGGGCCTCTCGACCGGTGACGAGGCCCTCGGGGGCGAACCGGATCCCGGTCCCGAACCGATCGTGCCGGCCGACCCCCTGTCCCCGGCCGAAGACGACGCGCCGGCGCGCGGGGGCGGCTCGCGGCCGATGCCCGGTGTCACCGAGCCGGAGGAGGGCGAGACCCCGCCCGACCCGGATCTGCCACCCTCCCGCTCCTGAGCGCCCCCGCTTCCACCCCCGAGATCAGGATCGATCAGCTCAGCGGGCTGAGGACGATCCTCGCCCCGGGGCGCGCCGCGCGACCGGACAACTTCACGGCGCGGCGGGCCGACTCCAAGGGCCCGGAGGGCTGTCCGTTCTGCGAAGGCTCAGAGGACAAGACGCCGCCCGAGCTCTTCGCGCTGTCGCGTGAGGAGGGGCGGGCGCCCGACAGTCCCGGCTGGCGGACCCGGGTGGTGCCGAACCTCTACCCCGCGCTCGGTGCGCCCGCCGGGGCCGGGTCCGGCGGCAGCCCGGAGGCCGAAGCCGGGGCATTCTCCTCGAGCGGCGATCCGCTGCTGACCTCGCGCCGCTCGGGCGAACCGGACCTCTTCAGCACCCGCCCCGCGACCGGCGCCCATGAGGTGCTGATCAACTCACCGCGCCACGTGACCGCGATGGCGGAACTTGACGACACGGAGCTCGCCGACGCGGTCGCGACCTGGCGCGAGCGCATGCGTGCCCACCGCGACGCCTCCTACCTTCAGCTGATCGTCAACGAGGGCGGCGGCGCGGGCGCCTCGCTCGAGCACACCCACGCCCAGCTCTACGCGCTCGACTTCGTCCCTGCGGCGATCGCGCGCGAGCGCGAGCGGGCGGGCTCCTACGCCGAACGCACCGCCGGCGCAGGCCTGCTCTCCGACGTCTTGATCGAGGAGGTGCGCCGCAAAGACCGCTTGGTGGCGATCGACGACGAGGCCGCCCTCATCTGCCCCTTCGCCTCCCGCGGCCCCTTCGAGCTCCGCGTCATCCCGCGCCGCGAGGTCGCGAGCTTCGAGGACGACACCGTCGGCGCGGGAATGATCGCCACCGCGATGCGAGTCCTCTCCAAGCGCTTCGGCGCCCCGCCGGAGCTGAATCTCTGGGTCCGCACCGCCCCCCGCGGCGCCGAGCAGTTCCACTGGCACGTAGACATCGCCCCGCGCCTGACGATCAAGGCCGGCTTCGAGCTCGGCACCGGCGTCGACATCAACATCTACCCACCGGAGAAGGCCGCGGCGGATCTGCGGGAGTGCCTTTAGGGAGTCGGAGGCTCGGGGAAAGGGGCGCAAGGCGTTGCGGCGAGCCCGACCAGGGTGCGGGGGTCCGAGGGAACCGTCACGGACACCGACAGAAGGCGCAGGGAAGTGTGGAGTTCGAGACGTCTTCGTCACGGGATCGGCCGAGGTGTGGCCTCTCACGCACGAACTCTCGGAGAAAGATCGACACCGTCACGTCCGGCAGCTAGGACTACCCCGCCCCCGCGACCACCGTCCCGAGCACCGAATCGAGCAGCCCCGGGAACCTCGCGTCGATGTCGTCCCTCCGCAACCGACTCATCTTGCTCGTCCCCTCCTTCCACTGTTCGACCAAGCCCGCTTCGCGGAGCACGCGGAAGTGATGGGTGCGGGTCGATTTGGAGATCGTGGGGGCGAAGCTCCCGCAGGGGCGCGGGACGTCGCTCTGCGCCAGTTCGGAGACGATGAGGCGGCGCTGGGGGTCGCTGAGGGCGTGGAGGACGGCGGACAGGTCGATCTGCTCGCGGTCGGGGTGGACGAAACTCATGGCTGCATGATACGACGATCATCGAACTTTGTGGTACGGTGATCATCGAACTATGGGACGACTTCGCAAAGACACACTGCTGCTCACCGTCTGCCTTGCGCAGTTCATGGTGATCCTCGACATCTCGATCGTGAACGTGGCGCTACCGGACATCCACTCCTCGCTCGGCTTCTCCGACACCGGGCTGCAGTGGGTGGTCAACGCCTACACGCTCTCCTTCGCCGGCTTCCTGATGCTCGCCGGGCGGGCCACCGACCTTCTCCCCCGCCGCCAGGTCTTCCTCGTCGGCGTCGGCCTCTTTGCCGCGGCCTCGCTGGCCTGCGCGGTGGCCGGTGGCCAAGGCGTGCTGGTCGGCGCCCGAGCGCTCCAGGGCTTCGGCGCCGCGGTCATCTCCGCCGCCAGCCTCTCGATCGTCACCGCCTCCTTCAAGGAGGGCGCCGAACGCAACCGCGCCCTCGGCCTCTGGGCCGCGATGGGCGGCGTCGGCGGTTCCGCAGGCGTCCTCCTCGGCGGCGCCCTCACGCAGGCCTTCAGCTGGCCCGCCGTCTTCATCATCAACGTCCCGGTCGGCATCGCCGTGGTGCTCGCCGGCCGGCGCATCATCCCCCAGCCCGACGCGGTCGCGAGCGAGCGCAGGCTCGACCTCCCCGGCGCGGTGCTGATCAGCGGTGGGCTGACCGCGATCGTCTACGGCATCGTCCGCACCGACTCGCTCGGCTGGGGATCTCCCGGCGTGCTCGGGCCGCTGGCGCTCGGCCTGGTCCTGCTCGGCCTCTTCGCCCTGGTCGAGGGCAAGCTCGCCACCGATCCACTGATCCCGCTCGATGTCTTCAAGATGCCGGCGCTGCGCGCCGCCAACCTGGTCGTCGCGCTGCTCTTCGCCGCGATGTTCGGCATGTGGTACTTCGTGTCGCTCTACCTGCAGGAAGTGAAAGGCGACGACGCGCTCCTCGCCGGGATCTCCTTCCTGCCGATGACCGGGCTCGTCTTCCTCGGGTCGGCGACCGCGCCGAAGCTGGTGGCGCGGCTGGGGGTGCGCATCACCCTCGGGATCGGCATGACGCTGGCGACGGTCGGCTTCCTCGTCCTGGCGACGGTCGAAGCCGACAGCGCCTATGAGGTGGCGATCCTCCCCGGCGGCATGCTCGCCGCGCTCGGCACCGGCTGGTCGCTGGTCCCGGCGACGATCGTCGCGGTCAAAGGCGTGCGGCCTGAGCAGAACGGGCTCGCCTCCGGCGTCGTCAACACCTCACGCCTGGTCGGCGGGACTCTCGGCCTGGCGGTGTTGACGACCCTCGCGACCTCACGCACCAACCACCTGCTCGGCGGCGGGACGGCGCAACTCGACGCGCTGACCAGCGGCTACCGCCTCGCCTTCCTGGTCGGTGCGGGCCTCTGCCTCGCCGGCGGCGCGGCGGCGATCGCACTCCTGCGCCCCCGCCCCGAGGGCGTCCCACAGACCGCATAGCTGTAGGGTCGGCCGATGGCACCGAACCCCCGGCCGATCCCCCGCTTCATCGCCGACACGAGCCAGGACGGCATCCCCTCGGGACGCTTCGCGGCGCGCCTGCGCGAGGCCTTCGTCGAGGCGATCGACGCGATCTCCGACCTGCCCGCCGGCGCCGCAGTCCCCGAGGACGTCGACTGGTTCCCCGAGCGCACCTGGGGCGGCCGCGTCTGGATCCCCTGCTCGGCGCGCACCGAGAGCGACGAGGGCACCCTCGAGCTCTTCGGCCACGTCTCCTACGCCCTCCCGATCGGCGAGGGCGACGCCACCGACTTCCGCGCCACCGCCGACTTCACCGACATCCTCGCCGAGGACAACCCGGACTGGAAAATCGACCTCAACGACGACGTGATCGGCCGCTGGCGCGGTGAGAACGGTCGCGCCGGAGCGGTCACCCTCGTCTGGGGCCGCCCCCTCGTCCGCGGCGCCGTCGCCGCCACCGCCCAGCTCTACGACGAGACGGTCGACCAGGAAGAGATCAACCGCGATCGCTTCACCCTGATCGCCCTCGACGCCCTCGAGGCCTACGGCGACGACATCTTCATGGAGGTCAAGCTCTGGAGCCGCCGCGCGATGGAGCTCGCCTCCGACAGCCTCTACGCCGAGCCCGGAGGCGACGAGCCGGCCGACGCCTGAGGGGCCGCCGCGAACGGCTGCTGGTCGGCACGGCACACGGTTCCCGGGCGGGGAACCTCGAGGTGGACCAGGTAGGCCGTCTCGGCGCGTTCGATGCAGGCGCTCGGATCCTTGAAGCTCAGGTGCCCATAACCCGCGTGGGTCAGCAGAACCGCGTTGCCGAGCAGGCGGGCGACGCGGCGGGCGTTGGCGTAGCTCGTGTTCGGGTCGTATCGGGTGCCGATCACGAGGACCGGGTCGGGCGTCTTCACGTTCCAGGGTCCGGCGTAGCGACCCGGGTCCCGAACCGGCCACGAGGCGCAGGGGGCCCACTCCCACCAACCTTGCACGGCGCCCTGCATGTAGCTGACCGATTCGAGGCGTCTGATCACGGGCGGCCATTCCGCGGGCCTCCTTTGGGCCGGGCCGTCGGCGCACTGGATCGCCGCCGACGTCGTGACCGCCGACCAGGCACGTGGCGTGCGCTGGGCTCGGGCGCGGTTCTCCAACGCCGAGCCGTCCCCACCCTCGGCGGCGGCGAGTTCCTCCGCCACCTGCGGCCATTCTCCCGGGCTTCGCATCGGTTCGAAGAGGGACAGCAGGAAGTCGGAATAGGTCAAAGTGCCTGGCGGTTTCGCCGTGGGCGCAGGAATCGCACCCTGGCGGAGTCGGGCCATCAACTGGTCGATCCCCGCCTTGACCGACCCGCGCACGGCCAGCGCACAGCGGCTCGGTCCGGCGGCCTGACAGAGAGACTGGAACCTCCCGAAGACTTCGTCGCTCGAACTGACGACGCCGGCGAGCCGCGCTTCGGCTCCCTTCGACCAGGTGACCGGATCGACGACGCCATCGAGGATCATCGCCCGCACCCGGCCGGGGAAGAGGTTGGCATAGGTCTGGCCGAGATAGGTCCCATAAGAGAGCCCGAGGAAGCTGACCCTTGGTAGACCCAGAAGCCGCCGCAGGTAGTCGAGGTCCCGGGCCGAGTCGGCGGTCGAGACGTGGCGGAGCAACGGGCCACTGACCCTGCCGCAGCGGCGGGCGAGGTCAGAGGCCTTGCGACTGAACGCCCGTGACTCGGCACCCGTTTCTGGGATCCGGGTGCCCTTCCAGAACCTGACCAGATCCCCGTGATCGCGAAAGCACCTGATCCTGGCGCTGCCGTTCGTCCCCCGCGGGTCGTAGCCGAGGATGTTGAACCGCCCCTGACCGATGGCGTCGAGTTCGGCCCCTGAGTTGGTGACGAGGTCGAAGCCGCTCTCCCCCGGTCCGCCCGGGCTGGCGAAGAGCGTCCCGATCCGCCGTCCCGGGCGACTGGCGAGGTGGCGGGCAACCTTCAGCTCGATCTTTCGCTCAAGTGGCCAG
>JAFDWG010000049.1 GCA_018268605.1 Actinomycetota bacterium
CGCGTTGGTCAGGGATCTAGACGATCAGGGATTCGCGCAGGCCGATCGCCACGGCGTGGCTGCGGTTTTTCGCCCCGAGCCGGGCGAGGGTGTTCTTCATGTGGGTCTTGACGGTCTCCTCGGAGAGGCCGAGGCGGCGGGCGGCGACGGTGGTCGACTCGCCGTCGGCGAGGAGCTGGAGGATCTCGCGTTGGCGTTTGGTGATCAGGCCGCGGGAGCCTTTCGGGGGCACGTCGCCGTCGATGAAGCGCTCCTGAGCGGCGGCGGCGATCGTCGCCTTGCGCAGCTGCTCGGGTCCGGCGGTGCGGGCGACGTAGGCGGTGGCGCCCGCACCCATCGCGGCGCTCGCCAGGTGGCGCTCGGGCCGCTCGCCGTGGGCGACGATCCCGAGGACCGGCGCCGCACGGCGCATCTCGCGGATCGTCTCGGTGCCGCTGATCGAGGGGCCGCTACCGTTGGGCCGCCAGCTCATGTCGACGATCGCGACGTCGAAGTCGCCGATGTCGCGCACGAGGTCGAGGCCTTCCTCGCGGCCGTTCGCCTCCTGGACCTCGAAATCCTTCGACAGCACTTCACGAACCCCCAGCCGCATCAGCGGATGGACGTCCACGACAAGGCATTGTGGGCGTTCGCTCAGGACTACTTTCCGATCAATCGATTGGGTCGCGGCACCCGTCGAAGGGTTCGCCCGGTGTGAGCCGATCCTAACCAAGCGCTCACGGTGCGGTAGAAAGCACCTGTGATCTCGATCACCTCAAAGTCGCGCTATGCGGTCGTTGCGCTCGCCGAGCTCGCCCGTTCAGGGGAGCGGCCGGTGCCGATCAAAGAGCTCGCCGAACGCCGGGACATCCCCGAGCAGTTCCTCGAGCAGCTCTTCTCGACCCTGCGCCGCGCCGGCCTCCTCACCAGCCACCGGGGCATGCGCGGCGGCTACACCCTCTCGCGGCCGGCGGAAGAGATCACCGTCCTCGACGTCGTCCAGACCCTCGACGGCAAAATCGGCTCGGAAGCCGAGGAGGCCGGCGGCATCTGGGCCGAGGGCGTGGGCGCCCTGCGCAAGGTCTTCGGTCAGACGACGATCGCCGAAGTCGCCCGCCGCGAGGCCGAAGAGGCCGGCAGCGGGATGTACTTCATCTAGGCGCGCCGTCGTCCGGCTCAGCCGCCCGTATTCAGGTCGACCGCCTCGCGGATCAGATCCTTCAGGGCCGCCTCGTCGATCTCGTCGTCCTCGGCAATGTCGATCGCCCGGCGGGTGTTGCCCTCGAGGCTCGAGTTGAAGAGGCCCTCGGGGTCCTCGAGCGAGGCGCCCTTGGCGAAGGTCAGCTTCACGACCTTCTTGTAGGTCTCGCCGGTGCAGATGATCCCGTCGTGCTCCCAGACCGGGACGCCGCGCCATTTCCAGGTCTCCTCGACCTCGGGATCGGCCTCTTTGACCAGCTCGCGGACGCGGGCGAGGGTGTCGCCGCGCCAGTCGCCGAGCTCGGCGATCCGCTGGTCGATCAGCTGGGAGGGAGAGTCCGTCATCGGTGCCGTCCTTTCGTCGTTGCCGTGGCCCAAGTTAGCCGTCTCGTCCCGAAGCCGCTTCAGGTACCGCGTCGGCTGGATTTCGGGCACAATGGGGCTTCGTCAAAATGGAATCGAGTGATCGAACAAGTCCAACGGGCGAGCGTGACCCTACGCCCGCCGCTCGCGGGAGGTCCACCGCGGCGACGGTCCTGGCCCATCCGCTGCGTGTCCGGATCCTCGAAATCCTGAACCAGCGCGACATGAGCCCGGCCGAATTCTGCCGCGACGGCTTCGCGCCGGAGGGCATGGAGGTCTCCAACGTCGCCTACCACTTCCGTGAGCTGGCGGAGTACGGCGCCCTGGCCATGGTCGAGCGCAACGAGCGCCACGGCTCGATCGAACCCGTCTACCGTGGCGTCGGGCGCGCCTACTTCACCGACCTGCAGTGGAGCGAGCTCGATCGCGACGAACGGGTGCGGCTCAGTAAGACCATGGTCCAGGGGCTGGTCGCGCGGATCGAAGGCGCGATCACCGCCGACACCTTCGACTCGCGGCTGAGTCGCCATCTGACCTGGACCGCGATGCGCCTCGACGAGCAGGGCTGGAGCGAAATGACCACCGCCCTGAAGGCCACCTTCGGCGAACTCGAACAGATCCGTGCCGACGCCGAAGCGCGCCTCGACCGCGACGGCGAGCGGGGCATCCCTTCGACCTGCGGCATCCTTGGCTTCCAGTCGCCGGACGGCGTCCAGCCGACACCACCGCCGGACGTCTAGCCAGCCCTCGGTGTCCGCCGCGATGAGCGACGAAGCCCGCACCACCGAGCGGCTGATGCTGCGGCGGCCCGGCCTCGGCGATGCGCCGGCCTATCGCGCCCTGCTGATGCACCCGACCATCGGCGAATGGCTGCGCCCGTCGCCACTCGCGCCCTTCGAGCCCGACGACGGCGACATCTGGCTCGAGGAAGACCGGCGCCACTGGGAGCGGCTCGACTTCGGCCCGTGGGCGGCGGTCGAGCGCGAGAGCGGCGACTACCTCGGGCGCGTGGGGCTACGCTGGAGCGAGATCGGCGATCGTGCCGCGATCGAGGTTCTCTGGACGGTCGACCCGCGACGCCACGGCCAGGGCTTCGCCGCCGAGGCGGCGACGGCCGCCCTCGACCTCGCTGCCGAGATGGAGCTCGACGAGGTCTTCGCGATGATCCTCCCGGCCAACGCCGCCTCCCTGCGCGTCGCCGGGAAGATCGGCATGACCCGCGACGGCAACGTCGACCACGCCGGCTTCGACCACCTGCTCTTCCGTTTCGAGCCGACCACTAGCTGATCCGTCCGCAGCCGCCAATTTCGGGGCTAGACTGGCCCAATGCGTGCTCTCGTCCCGAAGCTCCTGACCGCCGCCCTCCTCGCGCTCGCCGCGCTCGTCCCGGCCTCGGTCGCCTCCGCGGCGCCGACTCTGACCGGTGTCTTCAAATTGACGACCGGCAAACTGAACCCGAACAACAAGATCGTCGCGGGTCCCGATGGGAACATGTGGTTCACCGTCGACACGCTAGGCAAACAGGTGGCCAAGATCACCCCGGCCGGTGAAATCACGGAATACGAACTTCCGGGAGCCACCGGCGCGACCGGGATCGCGGTCGGACCGGAAGGAAAGCTTTGGTTGACGGCTGTCGAAAAGGCGATCAGCTTCTCGCCGGGGGACCCGAAAGGGAGCGAAAAAGCCTTCGAAGTCCCGTCGATCGGCGCCAACGGTCAGATAACTGCTGGACCAAACGGCGAAATTTGGGTCGCCTCAAACGAAAAAGTCACTCATTTCTCGCCTGCTGACCCGAAAGGAAAAAATGGGGAAACGCCGATTGCCGGTTTGGCGCCCAAAGACATTGCCACCGCCGCGACGGGCGTGGTTGTGGCGGGAGTCCCGGGCAAACTTGTGACCGTGGGCGCCGACGGCAAACGGGGCCCCGACATCTCGCTCGGTGGTGAAACGATGACCTCGCAGGGCGTGGCGGCCGGGGCGAGCGGGCAGGTCGCGTTCTCCAAGTCCGACGGGACCGAGGGCCTCGGCCTGGTCATCCCGCCCGCGCCTCCGACCGAAGTACTGATGATGGGCGACCCGTTCGGGGCGACCACCGGCACCGACGGCAACTACTGGTTCGCGATGTCGGCGGCGCACGGGTTGGAGCGCTTGACGCCGACCGGCGAAGCGTCGGCTCTGCCGTTCGTCGGTTTCGAAACCTGGTTTCCCAGACAGCTGAACCCCGGTCCAGCCAACACGCTCTGGGTGCTGATGGAAGTCCCCGGCAGCGAATATGCGGTCGCGAAGATCACGGGGGTCGAACCGCCCGCGCCGCCGACGCCTTCGCCGACTCCCGCGCCGCCTGTCATCAAGGTCGCCGAAAAGGCGGTCCCCGACACCGTCCTCGGCAAGCACCCGAAGAAAGTCGTGAAGACGACCGGGGCCAAGGCGACCGTCACCTTCACCTTCTCCTCGACCGTCCCCGGTTCGACCTTCCGGTGCAAGCTGGTCAAGCCCGCGGTCGGGAAGAAGAAGATGAAGCCGAAGGCGGCGTTCGTCGGTTGTCGGTCGCCCAAGGTGCTGAAGCTGGCGCCGGGCAAGTATCGATTCGCGGTCCGGGCGGTCAGCCCCGAAGGCGTCACCGGGTCGCCGGTCGAAAGCGCCTTCAAGGTCGTGCGCGCCTCGCGTCACAAATGAGGATCGGGCCGGAGGCCTCGGCCGTCGTCGGCAACACGCCGATGGTGCTGCTCGAGCGGATGGGGAACGGGCTGTTCGGCCAGGTCTGCGCGAAGCTCGAGTACTTCAACCCTGGCGGCTCGGTGAAGGACCGGATCGGGGTGGCGATGATCGACGCGGCCGAAGAGGCAGGAGAGATCAAGCCGGGGCGAACGCTGGTGGTCGAGCCGACCAGTGGCAACACCGGCATCGCCCTGGCGATGGTCTGCGCGGCGCGCGGATACGAGCTGATCCTGACCCTGCCCGAAGGGATGAGCCGTGAGCGGAGCAAGCTGCTGCGCGCATACGGGGCGAAAGTCTCGGAGACGCCGAGCCTCGGCGGGATGAACGAGGCGGTCGCCCTGGCGGAACAGATCCGGGACCAGCGCAAGGCCTTCATGCCGATGCAGTTCTCCAACCCCGCCAACGCCGAGGCGCACCGGCTTACCACCGCCGAGGAGATCTGGCGCGACACCGACGGTGAGATCGGCGCCTTCGTCTCCGGGGTCGGGACCGGCGGGACGATCACCGGCGTGGGGCGGATGCTGAAGGAACGGGCGCCGGACGCCCTTGTCGTCGCGGTCGAGCCGGCGAGCTCACCGGTGCTCTCCGGTGGCCAGCCCGGCCCGCACAAAATCCAGGGGATCGGCGCCGGGTTCGTCCCCGCGGTGCTCGACCGCTCGGTGATCGACGAGATCATCCCGGTCGACGACGAGGACGCGCTGGAGACGGCGCGGCTCACCGCCAGCGCCGAGGGCGTGCTCGCCGGCATCTCCGCGGGCGCCAACATCCACGCTGCACTGCAGGTCGCGGCACGGCCGGAGATGGCGGGCAAGAGGGTGGTGACCATCGTCTGCGACTCGGGCGAGCGGTACATGTCCCTACCCTTCTTCGCACCGTGATCCGGCGCGTCATCAACGAGATCCGCTGCGACATCACCGCGGCACGCGACCGCGACCCCGCGGCGCAGGGCGTCTCCTCGTTCGAGATCCTGACCAGCTGGGCCGGCGTGCAGGCCCTGCTCGCCCATCGGCTGGCGCACGCTCTGCGCGGCGCCGGGGTTCCGTGGGTGCCGCGGGCGATCGCCTACCTGACCCGCGCGGTCACCGGGGTCGAGATCCACCCGGCGGCGGAGATCGGGACGCGCTTCTTCATCGACCATGGCTCCGGCGTGGTGATCGGGGAGACGGCGAAGATCGGCGACTGCGTGACGCTCTACCAAGGGGTGACCCTGGGCGGCACCGGCTTCCAGCGCGGGAAGCGCCACCCGACCCTCGGGGACAACGTAACGGTCGGCTCGGGGGCGAAGCTTCTGGGCCCGATCGCCGTCGGCGACGGGGCGAAAATCGGTGCCAACACGGTGGTCATCGAGGACGTGCCGCCGGGGGCGACGGTCGTCGGCAATCCCGGCCATCCGGTGCGGGTCGAAGGGCGAAAGCTCGAAGGCCCGGATGCCGACTGGATCCACCTGCCCGACCCGATCGCCGACGCGATCAAGGCGCTGTCGGAGCGGATCGTGGAGCTGGAAACTCGCCTCGCGTCGGTCGACGGGGGCAAGGCTGACGCGGCCAAGCACGAGAAGTCCGGGATCAAGCCGCGCACCGGTCGTTCCTCGGCCGGGGGCTGATCGGCCCCGGGCGTCCACAGGCGCCGGAGACCGCTCTAATCTCCGGTCCGTGATGAAGCGCGCTCCCGTCCCCGTGGCGCTCCTCGTCCTGGCGATCGCCACCGTCACCGCCTGCGGCGGCGGGGAAAGCGCCGAAGACAAGATCGTCGGCGTGGTCGAAGCCGCCGAGACCACCGCGAATCCGCGTAACTGCACCGAACTGCAGACGCAGAGGTTCAACGAACAGGTGACCCAGCAGTCGGGCAAGGGGGCGACCAAGGCGTGCGAAGCCGAAGTGAAGGAAGGCCCGGCACAAGCGAAAGGCGTCACCGTCTCGAACGTCTCCGTCAACGACGAAAAGGCGACGGCCGAGGTCGCGTTCAAGGGCGGTCCGCTCGACTCCCAGACCCTCGACATCGCCCTCGTCGAAGCGGAAGGGGACTGGAAGATCGACCGCGTCGAAGGTTTCGCGGCCTACGACGGCAAGGCCCTCGGCGCGGCGTTCGAAAAGCGTTTCGAAGAAGTGCCGGAAGGCCTCAGTCCCAGGCAGGCGAAGTGCATCGCCCGCAAGGTTGCCGAATCGAATGAAGCCGAAGCCGAAGAACTCTTCTTCGGCGGCTCCTCGGAACCGATCATCAAGCTCGCCGAAGGCTGCGCGTAGGGGACGGCAGCGCCCCAGGGCGTGACGTGTGGAAGGGCGGGAGATCCCCATCATGCGGGGATTTCCAACCACGGAGGGCTTGCGGTGTTCGAAAGTTCGGCTATTCCGAACTTAGGAACAGCGCAGATTCCTGACCGTTCGGGGTTCCGCGTACGGACCGGGTCGACGCACTCTCCTACATTCCCGGCCGTTACCGATGCCGTGGCGGGAGCTTCAGCGTCAACGCCCGGTGGAGGACGGTCGGGGCAGCGCCCTTGGCCTGCAGCTTGATCGTGAATCGGGCCTTCAGGGAGCCCTTGGCGGCCAGAAGCCGCCGCGCCGGCCTCGAGAGCGACAGGACCACGGTTTTCGCCTTCCCGGCCGCCAGGGTGAACGGGGTGACGCCCAGTGACACCTTGCGGCGTTTGTTGCCGGTCGAGAAGGGCGCGTAGGACTTCGCCGTCCGACCGGACAGGGTGCCGGAGCAGGCTCGGTCGGCGCGGAGCGTGAAGGCGACCGCGGTACCGCCGGGCTTGACGGTCGCGCCGAACCGGGTCAGGGACGGCCCCTGGGGTGCCTTCGGCTTCGGCGCGGGAGCGGCGACGGGCGAGACGGTTGGTGCCGCCCCGCTGCCGCCGGGAGGCAGCTTCGCCAGGTGATCGTGGAGCGCCGTGCCGTTGGGCGCGGCCGGGGTGCCGTTGTAGTCGGACAGGAGGTAGTAGGCACTGCAGCCCGCTTCGGCGATCTCCTGAGGCGAGAGCACCCACCAACCCCAGGCCAGGTATCCGACCCCGTGTTGATCGGCCCAGGTCATGTATTCCTCGTCGAAGTTGCTGGGCGCGCAGACGTCCTGGTCGAACTCGCCGGTGACGACCGGAAACTGGGCGGCGACGCCCGCGATGGTCGAGTTCCAGCAGCCGGCGTTGTCGCAGGCCTTGCCTTGGTAGTTGTGGAAGGAGGCGGCCACCTGGCCCAGCGGGTCGTCCGGCCGGAAGGTCAGCCACTGGGTGAGGTCGTTGGCGTAGTCGAGGCCGCCCACCAGCACCGGCTGGGTCGCGCCGGTGGAGCGTACGGCGTCGACGAGCGCCTGCATCCCGACCGCGGGGTAAAGCGTTTTGCTCGGCGGGTCGGTCTGGTCGTTGCTGATCGGCAGCTGGCAGCCGCCGTCGCGCCAGCACGCCCAGGAGACGGGGTGCGCCGGATCGTTGACCGCGGCCGGGGAGTAGGGCTCGTTGAAGAGGTCGAAGACGACCGCGGGGTCTTCCTTGAAGGTGGAGGCGACCGATTTCCAGAAGTCGATCGAATGTGCGTCCGGCATCGGGCGCTGGCCATCGGCGGGGGCGGCCGCGGGCCCGGTCCAGTGGAGGTCGAGGATCGCGTAGAGGCCGTGCGCGTGAAGCGCCGCCACGTAGGCCTGGACCGCCTGCCGGTACCCGGCCGCGGTGAGCGGTTCGGGCGGGCCGCCGCCGTTGCTCGGTTCGCCGTTGATCCCCAGCCAACAGCCCTGGTTGAGCGGCACCCGGACCGCGTTCGCGTTCCAGGAGGCGACGGCGGCGGCGTCCGCGTCGTCCATGTGGCCGTCGTTATAGGCGTAGCCGAAGTGGCAGGCGTACTCGAAGCTCGGATGGTTGACGCCGAGCAGGCGGATCACCTGTCCCGACCCGTTGACGAAGCGGTTCCCTTCGACCTTGATCGAGAGCCCGGCGGCGGCCGCCGGGCCGGCGAAGGCGAGGGCGCAGACGAGCAGGGCACAGGCCGGCGCCGCGAGCCGCGCGAGGGATCGGGTGGACGGGATCCGTGACTTCCTGGACGAGGCGTAGGTCATAGGCCCGGAATACTGCGACTCCGAAGCCGGAATCGCAACGTGGTCCGACCGCAGGTATTGCGACCGTCGGGCCTCGCGGCCTCCGAGGGCCGGCCGGGTCCCTGGCTATGCTCGACGGGTGAGTCTTCAGGCCGACCAAGAGTCATTCCTGGGCGGCGAGGGGACGCTCTTCGGCCGGCCGACCGAGGCGGGATCGGACCGGGTCGAGCGTCTGGTCGCCGGCCTCAACCCGCCGCAGCGCCAGGCGGTCGAGCACGGCGAGGGGCCGCTGCTGGTGCTGGCGGGCGCCGGATCGGGGAAGACGCGCGTCCTCACCCACCGGATCGCCTACCTGCTGGCGACCGGGAAGGCCCGGCCGGGGGAGATCCTCGCGATCACCTTCACCAACAAGGCCGCGGCGGAGATGCGCGAGCGCGTCGCCGGTCTGATCGGCCGCTCGGTGCGGGCGATGTGGGTGACGACCTTCCACTCCGCCTGCGCGCGGATGCTGCGGGTGGACGCGGAGCGCCTCGGCTACTCGAAGGGCTTCACGATCTACGACCAGGGCGACTCCCTCCGGATGGTCAAACGCTGCCTTGCCGAGCTCGGCATCGACCCGAAACGCTACCCGCCGCGCGCCGTCCAGGGCAAAATCTCAGGCGCCAAGAATCAGCTGATCGACCCCTCCGCCTACACCGAGATGATGGTCGGCGGCTTCGAGGAGGTCGTCGCCGAAGTCTTCCCGATCTACGAGAAGCGGATGCTCGAGGCCAACGCGATGGACTTCGACGACCTGCTCGTCCGCACGGTCAACGTCCTGGAGCTCTTCGAGGACGTTCGCGAACGCTGGCGGCGCACCTTCCGTCACGTTCTCGTCGACGAGTACCAGGACACCAACCACGCCCAGTACCGCCTCCTGCAGTTGCTGGCCAAGGAGCACGGCAACCTGATGGTGGTCGGCGACGAGGATCAGTCGGTCTATAGCTTCCGGTCCGCCGACGTCCGGAACATCCTCGACTTCGAGCAGGACTTCCCGGACGCCGAGCTGATCAAGCTCGAGCAGAACTACCGGTCGACGCAGACGATTCTCTCCGCCGCCAACGCGGTCGTGTCCCATAACCGTGAACGGCGTCCCAAGGAGCTGTGGACCGATGTGGTCGGCGGCGACCCGGTGCAGCTGTACGAGCTCGGCGATGAGCACGAGGAGGCGCGCTGGGTGGCGGGGGAGATCGAACGCCTCGCCGAGGAGGACGGGGTCAAGCGCTCCGACGTCGCGGTCTTCTACCGGACCAACGCGATGAGCCGCGTGCTGGAGGAGACGCTCGAACGCTTCAACGTCAACTACCAGGTGATCGGCGGGACGAAGTTCTACGACCGCAAGGAGATCAAAGACGCCTTCGCCTACCTTGGGTTCCTCGCCAACCCGGCCGACCTGGTCGCCTTCGGGCGGATCGTCAACGAGCCGAAACGGGGGATCGGCGACACCACCCAGGGGCGGCTGCTCGCCTACGCGAACACCGCCGGGCTGACGATCTGGGAGGTGATCGAACGGGTCGAGGACGTGCCCGGGGTGAGCGCCGCGGCGATCAAGTCGGTGGGCCGCTTCTTCGAGACGATGGACGCGCTGCGCGATCACGTCGAGGACTCCTCGATGCACTCGCTGCTGGAGCGCGTGCTGAACGAGTCCGGCTACATGGAAGCGCTGAACGCGGAACGCACCGTGGAGGCCGAAGGGCGGATCGAGAACCTCGAGGCGCTGCTCGAGGGCGCCGCCGAGTTCGACCGCGAGCGGGAGATCGAGGGCGAGAGCGACATCACCGCGCTGCAGGAGTACCTGCAGACGAACATGCTGCGCTCCGAGCAGGACGCGCTGGAGGGCGAGGAGGCGGAGAAAGTCACCCTGATGACCCTCCACAACGCGAAGGGGCTCGAGTACGACACGGTCTTCGTGATCGGCATGGAGGACGGGGCGTTCCCGCACATGCGCTCGCTGGAGGAAGGCGGCGAAGAAGAGGAGCGGCGCCTCTGTTACGTCGGCATCACCCGCGCCGAACGGCGCCTCTACCTGACCTGGGCGCGCGAACGCCAGCTCTTCGGCCGCTCCGAGCGCAACCTGCCCTCGCGCTTCATCGACGAGATTCCGGTCGAGCTGACCGAACGGAGCTCCACCGCGGCGAGCAGCGGCATGACCTGGGGCTCGACCCAGTACGGGGGCGGCTCGGGCGGCGGGTCCGCCGACAACGGCTTCGGCGGGGGCGGCGACGCCTTCGACCCCGTGCAGCCGCTCGACCCCGGGCCGGCGCTGGAGATGCGGACCGGTGACGATGTGGTCCACGCCTCCTTCGGCGACGGTGTCGTGACCGGCACCGAGCCGGGCGGGGTGCTCGTGGTGAGGTTCGACGACGGTAAGGAGCGCAAGCTGATGGCCGACTACGCACCGATCAGGAAGAAGTAGATGGCGGCACGGGTGATCGACGGCAAAGCCGTCGCCGGGGCGGTCAAAGAGCGGGTGAAGGTCGACCTCGCGGCGTTCGAGGAGGAGTTCGGCCGCGCGCCGGGGCTGGCGACTGTGCTGGTCGGCGAGGATCCGGCCTCCGAGGTCTACGTCGGGATGAAGGTGCGGGCCTGCGAGGAGGTCGGGATCCGCTCGATCCACCAGCAGCCCGACGCCTCGATCCGCCAAGAGGAGCTGGAGGCCCTGGTCGAGGAACTGAACGCCGACGACGGGGTCGACGGGATCCTTGTCCAGATGCCGCTTCCGGGCCACCTCGACTCCGACCGGATCGTCGCGCTGATCGATCCGACCAAGGACGTCGACGGCCTGACCCCGGTCAACGCCGGCCTGCTCGCCCACGGCACGCCGGGACTGACTCCGTGCACGCCCGCCGGGGTGATGGAGCTGCTCGAGCACGAGGGCGTCGAGGTCGAAGGCGCCCACGCGGTCGTGATCGGCCGGTCGAAGCTGGTCGGCGTCCCGGTCGCGCGCCTCCTGCTGATGGCGAACGCGACGGTGACCACGGCCCACTCGCGCACCCGCGATCTCGACGCGGTCTGCGCCCAGGCCGACATCCTCGTCGCCGCGGTCGGCGTCCCGCGCCTGCTCGGCAAGGCCGCGGTCAAGCCCGGCGCGGTGGTGATCGACGTCGGCGTCAACCGGCTCGAGGAGGGCCTGGTCGGCGACGTCGACTTCGACGCGGCGGCCGAGGTGGCCTCGGCGATCACCCCCGTCCCGGGTGGCGTCGGCCCGATGACGATCGCGATGCTCCTCCACAACACGTTGCTCGCGGGGCGAACCCGCATGGCAGCCCGATGACCCCCGACGCCGACGAGCCGAAACGCCGCCGGCGCGGTCCGCGGCGCAAAGCGTCGGGCGAGGCGAAGGCGAAAGCGGGGAGCAGGCCGAAACGGGCTGAGGAAGGCACGCCGAAACGGACCGCGAAACCGCGGCGGACCCGCAGCCGTCCGAAGCTTCGCGCCGGCGAAGCGATCGCCCTGGTCGCCGCGATCCTGCTCCTCATCCTCATGTTCTTCGACTGGTACGGCGCCAAGGCGACGACCAGCGCCGAATCGCTCGGCGGCGTCGTCCCCGGGTCGGGCGGCGGCAGCGCCTGGGACACCCTCGAAGTGATCCCGCTCTTCCTGATGCTGGCGATCGTCGTCACGGTCGGCACCGCGATCCTCCGCCTCTCGGGATCCGACTGGAAGCCCGCGATCCCGCCCGCCGCCGCGGTCTGCGTCCTCGGCATCCTCGCTTCTATCCTGATCCTGATCCGGATCATCGACCCGCCCGGCCCCCTCGGCGCCTTCTCCGAACTCGCCTACGAATCGACCCTGAAGCCGGCGATCTTCCTCGCCCTCGCCGCCGCTCTCGGCATCGCCTACGGCGGCTGGCGCGCGATGGGCGAGGAGGGCGTCTCCTTCGCCTCGGTCGGCAAGAGCCTGGAGTCACCGAAGCGCCCGAGCGCGAAGCCCGCTGAGCGCGCGAAGCCCTGACCACGACGTCCACGCCCAATGCGCCCGCTTCGCGGTCGACCGCGGTGGTGGGGCGGGGCGCAGCGGCGGGGAGCCGGCCTGCGGCGCCCACACCTAGAATCGTCGGCGTGATCGATCGCGAGCAGGTACTTCACGTTGCCCGGCTTTCCCGGTTGCGGCTCGACGACGCCGAAGTCGAGACGATGGCGGGGGAGCTCTCGGGCATCCTCGGCCACGTCGACCGGATCCGTAGCCTGGATCTGGAGGGGGTCGAGCCGACCTCGCACGTCGTGCACCTGGAGAACGTGCTGCGGGCCGACGCGCCTTGGCAGAGCATGCCGCCACAGGTGGCGCTCGCCGGCGCTCCGGAGCCGTTCGAAGGCGCCTTCCGCGTCCCCTCGCCGCAGGCCGACGCCGACTGATGGCCGACCTGCTCGACCTCACCGTCGCCGAGGCGGCGGCGAAGATCGCCGCGGGCGAGATCTCGGCTGACGAATACGGCGCCGCCTGGCGCGCCGCCGCGGCCGCCGACGAGTTGAACGCCTACCTCTGGCGGGCGGAGCACTCCGAGTCGCTCGAACCCGACTGGAACGGCGACGGCGAGAGCGCCCCGGCGGGCGAGGGCGACGCGACGCCCTACGGCTCGAATGCCCCGGCGCCGGCCGCGTCGGGCCCTTTGGCCGGCGTCCCGATCGCGATCAAGGACATCTTCACCACGCAGGGCATCCCGACCACGGCCGGGTCCCGGATCCTCGAGGGCTACCGGCCGCCTTACACGGCGACCGCCGTGCGCAAGCTCACCGCCGCGGGCGCCCACGTCCTCGGCAAGACGAACATGGACGAGTTCGCGATGGGGTCCTCGAACGAGAACTCCGCCTTCGGCCCGGTGCTGAATCCCTGGGACCGCGGGCGCGTCCCCGGCGGCTCCTCGGGGGGCTCGGCGGCGGCGGTCGCGGGCGGCCTTGCCCCGGCGGCCCTCGGCACCGACACCGGCGGCTCGATCCGCCAGCCCGCGTCTCTTTGCGGCATCGTCGGCCTGAAGCCGACCTACGGGGCGATCTCGCGCTTCGGGATGATCGCCTTCGCCTCCTCGCTCGACCAGTGTGGCCCGTTCACCCGCGACGTCGCCGACGCGGCGCTCCTGCTCGGCGTGATGCAGGGCAAGGACCCGCTCGACTCGACCTCGGTCGGGATCGAGGGCGGGATCGAGCTTCCCTCCGCCGAGGACCTGAAGGGTCTGAAGTTCGGCGTCCCGAGAGAGCTCGGCGAGTCGGCGGTCGACGCCGGCGTCCGCGCCGTCTTCGAGGCGACGGTGGCGAAGATCGAGGAGCTCGGCGGCCAGATCGTCGAGATCGGCCTGCCGCACGCCGAGCACGGCATCTCCGCCTACTACGTCATCGCCCCGGCGGAGGCGTCCTCCAACCTCGCCCGCTTCGACGGCGTCCGCTACGGCCTCCGCGAGGCAGGCGACGAGGACCTGATCGAGATGTACGAGCGGACGCGCTCGGAGGGCTTCGGCCCCGAGGTCAAGCGCCGCATCATGCTCGGCACCTACGCGCTCTCCTCCGGTTATTACGACGCCTATTACGGGCAGGCGCAGAAGGTCCGCACGAAGATCGCACAGGACTTCGACGCCGCCTTCGAGGATGTCGACTTCGTGATCACGCCGACCTCGCCCTCGGTGGCGTTCGAGCTGGGGGCGAAGTCGGGCGACCCGCTCGAGATGTATATGAACGACTTCTTCACGGTGCCGATGAGCCTCGCCGGCATCCCGGCGATCTCGATCCCGGGCGGATTCGCGGCCGCGGACGGGGCCACGAAGCTGCCGGTCGGATTCCAGATCGCGGCCCCGGCCTTCGCCGAGCAGAAGCTGCTGGAGGCCGCCCATGCCCTGGAGGGCGCGCTCGGCGTCGAGGGAGGTACCGATGCCTGAGCTGGAAGCCGTCATCGGCCTCGAGATCCACGTGCAGCTGGCGACGCGGACGAAGATGTTCTGCGGCTGCGAACCGAGCTTCGGCGACGAGCCGAACACTCACACCTGTCCGATCTGCCTCGCCCACCCGGGCGTGCTGCCGGTGCCCAACGAGGAAGCGATCCGCTTCGCCTTGAAAATCGGGATGGCGCTCGGCTGCGAGATCGCCCCGCGCTCGATCTTCCACCGCAAGAACTACTTCTATCCCGACAACCCGAAGGCCTACCAGATCAGTCAGTACGACATCCCGATCTGCGGAGCAGGGAAGCTCGGCGACATCCGCATCACCCGCGCCCACCTCGAGGAGGACGCGGCGAAGACGATCCACGCCGGCTCGTCGGGCCGGATCCACGGCTCGACCGCATCGCTCGTCGACTTCAACCGCGGTGGCACGCCGTTGGTGGAGATCGTCACCGAGCCCGATCTGCGCGGCGCCGCCGAAGCCGCCGAGTGGGCGCGGCTGCTGCGGGAGACGGTCCGCCAGCTCGGCGTCTCCGACGTGAACATGGAGGAGGGGAGCCTGCGCGTCGACGCCAACGTGTCGGTGCGACCGGAGGGCTCGACCGAGCTCGGCGTCAAGACCGAGCTCAAGAACATGAACTCGTTCCGCTTCCTGCAACGCGGGATCGAAGCCGAGCTCGAACGACAGCGTGACCTCATCGGCGCGGGGGGCACGGTCGAACAGGAGACGCTCCACTTCGACCCGGCAAGCGGCGACCTCACCTCGCTGCGCTCGAAGGAGGAAGCCCACGACTACCGCTACTTCCCGGAGCCCGACCTGGTCGCGATCGTGCCGACCGAGTCGATGCTCGCCGAAGCCCGCGACTCGCTGCCGGAGCTGCCCGCCGAGCGCACCGCCCGCTACGAATCGGAGCTGGGACTGGACG
>JAFDWG010000004.1 GCA_018268605.1 Actinomycetota bacterium
GCTTCCCACGCTCTCACGCACGGAAGCGTGGACTTCCCGACATCTCCCGCACGTCTCCCGGGACGGCGTCGCACTTCCTCGACGCTTTCCATACCCCGGCCGTCTCGGCCACGGCCACAGCCTGCCCGGGCCGTGGCCGGGACGGCCGTGCTCGCCGCAACGCCTTGCGTCCCTTTGCCAGGGCCCCGTTTCCGCCACATCCGCCACCCCGCCCCCCCGCCGGCTAGGCTTGGCCGATGGCAGAGGCGACCTCGATCGATCCTCGGATCATCGCCGGTAGCGACTACGGAGTCTCGGACCGCGAGTGGGCGTGGATCGACTGGCGGGAGCACCTGCGGCGGGTGGAGGTGGCGGGGTCGAGCGTGAATTACGTCGAGATCGGCGAGGGTGAGCCGCTGCTCTTCATCCACGGTGTGTCGGGGTGTTGGCAGAACTGGCTCGAGAACCTGCCGCACTTCGCGGCGGCCGGGCGGCGGTGCGTGGCGCTCGACCTGCCGGGCTTCGGCGCCAGCCCGATGCCCGGGTGGCCGATCGCGATGGACGCCTACGGGACGGTCGTGCGTGAGTTTTGCGCGAAGCTTGGGCTCGGCGGTGCGACGCTGGTCGGCAACTCGATGGGTGGACTGATCGCAACCGAGCTGGCGCTGGCGGCGCCGCAGGCCTTCGAGCGGTTGGTCCTGGTCGCGGCGGCCGGGATCATCAACACCTGGCGCCCGGAAGAGCGGGCGGTGGCGACGGCATGGGCCTGGCGGCGCCTATCGCCCCTGTTCGCCGAACGCGGCCGTCAGATCGTCGCCCGTCCGCGGCTGCGACGGGCCGTCTTCGGGCCGATCGTGCGCTTCCCCAGCCGGCTCGACGACGACCTCCTGGTCGAGCAGATCGTCAACGGCCTCCATGAGGCCGACGCCTTCGAGGCGGCCCTCGCCGACCTGATCCGTACCGACTTCCGCGACCGCCTGGCGGCGATCGAGATGCCGACGCTGATCGTGTGGGGCCTCTCGGATCGAGTGGTCCCGGTCGCCGCCGCGATCTCCTACCACCGCCGTATCCCCCACTCGCGCCTCGAGATCTTCGAGCGCACCGGCCACGTCCCACAGTTGGAGCGCCCGCTGCGATTCAACGCCCTCCTTCAAGAATTCATCACGAGCTAGCTCGTGACCGCGCCGTGTGCAGCCGAGCTCACCGTCGCCGCATACTTCGCCATCACCCCGCGCCGTAGCTCGGCGGGAGGCTCGGGAACCTCGTAGGCGGCGATCCGCTCGGCGATCGTCTCGTCCGGAAGGTCGACCTCCAGCTTGCGCTCGTCGATGTCGACGGTGACCCGGTCGCCCTCCCGGATCGCCGCGATCGGGCCGCCCTTTGCCGCCTCGGGGGCGACGTGGCCGATCATCAGTCCGCGGGTGGCGCCGGAGAAACGGCCGTCGGTGACCATCGCGACCGACTCGCCGAGACCCTCGCCGACGATCGCCGCGGTCACCTGAAGCATCTCCCGCATCCCAGGGCCACCGACGGGGCCCTCGTTGCGGATCACGACGATGTCACCGGGGTTGATCTGCTGATCCTTGACCGCGCGAAAGCACTCCTCTTCTGACTCGAAGACCCGCGCCGGGCCGGACTGCCTGCGGCGCTCGGTGCCGGCGACCTTCACCACCGAGCCTTCCGGGGCGAGGTTGCCGCGCAGGATCGCCAGGCCACCTTCGGGCTTCAGCGGCGCGTCGACCGGCAGCACCACCTCTTGGCCGGGAGCCTCGATCGCCTCTTCGGCGACCTCGCCGATGGTCTGGCCGGTGACCGTGATCTGGTCGCGGTGCAGGAGCCCCGCGTCGTCGAGGCGTTTGAGGATCACCGGAAGGCCGCCCGCCGCGTAGAGATCGGTGGCGACGAAGCGCCCGCCCGGTTTGAGGCTGGCGTAGAGGGGCGTCTGCCGGGAGATGCGCTCGAAGTCGTCCATCCCCAGCTCGATGCCGAGCTCGTGCGCCAGGGCGATCAGATGGAGCACGCCGTTGGTCGACCCGCCCGAGGCGCAGACGCAGGCGATCGCGTTCTCGAGCGACTCCTTGGTGATGACCCTGCTCGGCCTGATGTCATCGGCGAGGACCCGGATCACCAACTCGCCGACCTTCTCGGCGACGGTCGGCTTGTCGTCGCCTTCGGCCGGGACCATCGCCGAGCCGCCCGCGCTGATCCCCAGTGCCTCGAAGGCACAGGCCATCGTGTTGGCGGTGAACTGCCCGCCGCAAGCCCCCGCGCCAGGGCTCGCGACCCCCTCCAGCTCGTGTAGTTCCTCATCGGTCATCTCGCCCGCGGCGTGGGCCCCGATCGCCTCGAAGATGTCGAGGATCGTCACGTCGCGGCCGTGCCAGTGGCCGGGGGCGATCGAGCCGCCGTAGAGGAGTACCGACGGCACATCCAGGCGAGCCAACGCCATCGCACACCCGGGGATCGTCTTGTCGCAGGCACAGAGGGCGACGATCGCGTCGAACTGGTAGCCGCGCGCCATCAGCTCGATCGAGTCGGCGATCACCTCGCGACTGATCAGCGACGCCTTCATCCCCTGGGTCCCCATCGTCACCCCGTCGGAGACGGCGACGGTGTTGAACTCCATCGGCGTGCCGCCGGCGGCCCGGACGCCCTCTTTGATGTGCTCGGCGAGCGCCCGCAGGTGGAAGTTGCAGGGCATCGCCTCGGTCCAGGTGTTGGCGATCCCGATCGTCGGCCGCGACAACGCGTCGTCGTCGAAGCCGATCCCCTTCATGTAGGCGCGCGCGTGTGCGCGATCGGGTCCGTCGAAGACTGTCGCCGAGCGGGGTCGAGGGAGTCCGGTGGCGGTCCTGCTTGCGTCGATGCTCATCGCCGAAACCTACCTCCCGTTCTCGCCGGCAAACGCGGCATCGGCGCGCGCCCGCGCCGCGAGGTCGAAGACGTCCACCGGGCCGTGGCCCTTGCCCAGCCCGTACAGCCCCGCGCCGACCGCGAGTGAGGCGAGCTGCCGCGCCGCGGCCGCGGCTTGCAGCGGCTCGGCTCCCCGGGCGAGGAACGCGGCGATCGAGGACGAGTGGGTGCAGCCGGAGCCGTGCGCAGCGTCGCTCGGGTGGCGCTCGCCGGGGATCTCGACCGGCTCCTCGCCGTCGAAGAAAAGGTCGACGAGGGCCTCGGAGTGACCGCCGGTGACGACGACCGCATCTGGCCCCAGCGATTGCACGACACGAGCGAGGTCTTCCTGTGATGCATCGTCTCCTAGACCGGCGAGAACCCGCGCCTCGGGGATGTTCGGGGTCGCGATCGTCACCAGTGGCAGTAGGTCATTGATCAGCGCGTCGACGGCGGCGTCGTCCGATAGCCGGGCACCGGACTCGGCGACCATCACCGGGTCCAGCACCACCGGCGCCTCGCCGGCGTACCGTTCGAGCGCTTCGGCGACGACCGCGACGGTGGCCGCGTTCCCGAGCATCCCGATCTTCACCGCGTCGATGCCGATGTCCTCGGCGACCGCCCGGACCTGCGCAAGGATCATCTCCGGCGAGACCTGCTCCACGGCCTCGACCCCGACCGTGCTCTGCGCCGTCAGCGCCGTGATCGCCGTCATCCCGTGCACGCCGCAGCGCGCGAAGGCCTTCAGATCGGCCTGGATCCCGGCGCCGCCGCCCGAGTCCGAGCCGGCGATCGAAAGGACCGCTGGTACCGGTTTCTCAGCCATCCGGGGAGCCTACGGAATCGTCCGTCTGCGGCGACGGCCGTGTCGGAGCGGACAGCAGGGTGCGGGCAAAGGTCCCGGTCGGCGTGGTGGTCAGGTAGCCAAGCAGCTCGAGACGAGCGAGGGTGACGGAGGCGGCCGCCGCCGAGAGGCCGACCGCAATCGCCACGGCGTCCGCGTTGGTCGCGCCCGCCTCGACCGCGGAAAGCACCTCGGCAAGATCCTGCTCGAGCGGCGGCCCGGTCCGCTCGACCGAGCACGCCCCCGCACCGAGCATCGCGTCGAGTACGTCCTGGGCGCCGCGGACGACGCAGGCACCACCCGCGAGGAGCTCGTTGGGGCCGACCGATGGTCGCGATGTGACAGGGCCGGGGACGGCGCCGAGGTCGCGGCCCAGCTCGGTGGCGAGGTCGGCGGTGATCAGCGAACCAGACCTGGCAGCCGCCTCGACCACCACGGTCATCCCGGCGAGCGCCGCCATCACCCGGTTGCGGGCGGGGAAGCTCCACCGCCACGGAGTCGAACCCGGCGGCAGCTCGGAGATCACCGCGCCGGTCTCGACGATCGCCCTCCAGAGCCCGCGGTGCGCGGCCGGGTAGGGGGTGTCGGGACCGCACCCGAGCACCGCGATCGTCCTACCCTTCGCGTCGAGCGCGCCTCGATGCGCACAGGCGTCGATCCCGAAGGCGAGACCGCTGACGACGACGAGGCCGGCATCCGAAAGCTCGCGCGCCAGGTCGCGAGCGACCTCCCGGCCGTAGGACGTCGCCCGGCGCGACCCGACGATCGTCACCGCCGCCTGCGGCTCGATCGCCTCCAGCAAGCCGAAGTCGCCCAGCCCCAGGAGGACCCGCGGCCCGTCGGCGGCATCGCGCAGGCCCGGCGGGAAGCGGTCGTCGTGGCGGCAGATCGACCAGCACCCCGCCTCCTCGAGTCGTTCGGCGAACCATCCCTCCTCGAGCGCCGCGAGGTCCTCGAGCATCTTCTTCCCAGGCTCCGGGGCGACCGCCTCGACCAGGTCCTCGTCGCTGAGCCGTAGGAGTTCCGGCGAGCGCCGCCCGACCTTGCCGGTCGCCGTCCTCTCCAGGAAGGACCCGAGCAGCGCGAGCAACCAGGAGCGCCGGAGGCATTCCACGCACGCACGCCGCTCAGACACGATCCCTCCTCCGCAACTGCAGCGCCTGGGCCATCTCCACCTCGCCGATCCGGGTCGCCCCGGAAAGGTCGGCGACCGTGCGCGCCAGCCGCACCGTGCGGTCGTGCGCCCGGCCACTTAGGCGGCGACGTGAGTACAGGTCGGCCAGCAGCGCCGCCGCCACCGGATCGAGCTCGCACTCCCGCACCTCGGCCGTGGTCATCTCCGCGTTGCACCGACCGTCCCCAAGCCGGGCTTCTTGGCGCTCGCGCGCCGCACAGACTCGCTCGCGCACGGCCGCCGAGGACTCTCCCGGCGCCCCACCGATCTCCTCGGCGCTCGGCTGCGACACCGCGACGAGCAGGTCGATGCGATCAGCCAAAGCGCCGCTCAGTTTTCCCTGGTAGCGCTGGACCGCGGCGGCGAGGCAGGTGCAGTCAGGGTCCTCCTCCCCCCGGCCGCAAGGGCACGGGTTGGAAGCGGCGACCAACATGAACCGACACGGCAGCCGCCGCAGTCCCGAAACCCGGGCGATCGACACCTCGCCCGTCTCCAGCGGCGCCCGCAACGCCTCGAGCACCTCGCGGCGGAACTCGCAAAGCTCGTCCAGGAAGAGGATCCCTCGATGTGGGGGCGTGCAGCAATATCACCCGAAACCGAATGCTCAACAGGAGGCTACGCTCATGAACGCACAAACCCCGACGACGATCACCCTCGACCGCGCCCGCGCGCTTGCAAACGCAGCGGTGGCTGCCGGACTCGCCCAGCCGCCGCGCAGTGATGGCGACGGGTACACCTACTCGGCTGAGCTTCGAGCGATGCTGGGCGAGTACGGCGCCGATCTGCCTCGCCAGATAGCACCCGCCGACGCCGACGCGCTGGAAAGGGACCTCCTCGCCCGAGTGCCCCTGCCTGCGTAGCGCGGCGGCGTCAATTCGCAGTGAGAGAGGCCGCCGTTGGGCGGCCTTTTTCGTGCCCCCACCTGGTAGCACGGGACCGGACCGCCCCGCCGATTCGCGATCAGTGCGGCGGGGCGGCCGTCCCTTCGGTCCTAGTTGGCCTTGGTGGTCGAAGCCGCCGGGAGCGCCGGATCAACGCATGCGAGTTTCATCTGCTCTACCTCCCCTCCCCGATTCGCGAATAGTTCGTCAGGGCGCGGAAGTAATCCACCCCAGTGGTCAGCTTTCAACCATTGCCGAGGTGGAATAAAGCGGGGAAACCGCACCATGCGCGGGATTAGTCCATTACTCTCTTTCGATCTGTTTCAATCGACCATTAGGAGGCTTTTGTGGAGGCAGGGACGATTAGGAAGGCGACTGCTTCTTCTGCGCTTCGACACCCGATGGCGATACAGATCGTCGTCGCCGCTAACGACCAGCCGGTCAGTCCGTCGAGGTTTGTGGAGGAGGTAATGCAGCCGCGACCGGCGGACTACAGCGAGGAAAAACGGGCACTCTCCCACGTCGCCTATCACTTCCGTGCCCTGGCGAAAGCCGGCTGCCTTGAGGTAGTCGAAAGCATCCCCCGGCGTGGTGCAGTCGAACACGTCTACGCCGGTACGGCTCGCGCGACCTTCGATACTGAGGAGTGGGCCGAGCTTCCCCAAGAGGAACGATGCAAGATCAGCACGGCAACCTTGCAGGCCCTCATCGCCCGTGTCGAGAACGCGATGCTGACCCACACGTTCGACTCCAGGGACGACCGTTGGCTGGCGTGGACGGCGGCCAAGTTGGACGAGCGTGGATGGGCAGAAATGACGACGACGATTGCGGCCAACTTCGCTGAACTGGAACGGATCAGGGAGGAGTCCGAAGCGCGGTTAACGGAGACCGAAGGCGAGTCGATTCCGGCGACCTTTGCGATGCTCGGGTTTGAGTCCCCATCGACCACCCGCCCCTAGAACGAGAAAAGCCCCCCGCCCGGAGAACCGGAAACGGGGGGCTTGGTGGCGACGGGACTACCGGTCTACGACCTGGACGCCCTTGCCGGCCGGGCCATCGACCTCGATCAGCTCGGCCTCGCCACGGAGTACCCGGCGGTCATCAAGCAGCCGGCGAGGCGGCAGAGGGGCAGACACTGGGTGCGTCAGCGCGCTCTCGATGGCCTTTCGCGCAGAACCGACGCTCGCGTCCAGATCGGCGATGTCACGCTCCTCGATCTGCTCGGCATGCTTCGCCAGGGCCGCGACCTTCCGCCGGGTCTCGATCCAGCTCTGGATCGCATCAAGCGTCGTCCGCATCGCGGCGGTTACCGCCTCGGCCGCGCCCTGGCCGCCGGCGGCGTACTCAGGCTCGGCCAGTACGGCGTCGAGGTTGGCCGAGAGGAACGTCCCGTACTCGGCGTGCGCGGCATAGCAAGCCTCGACGGCGGCCTGCGCCCGCCTCTGCCACGGAGCGGGGTTCAGCAAGACCCTGGCCCGGTCGTGCCGAGTTTCGGCGGCGGTCAGGGCTTTGGTGGCCTTCGGGTCGGGACCGGCCTCGACCAACAGCTCGGCCAGGTCGTCCTCGGCGGCTTTGGCCTCCTCGCGGGCGGCCTGGTACCGGCTTTCCAGGTCGGCAATCTGCTCGTTCGCCGAGTTCCAGACCTCCCAGTAGGAGACCAGCTCCTCGCCGATGGAGGTGGTCGGGTCGGTCAGCGGGCATGGCGGCGGGGCGGTGGGCGTGGACACGTTGAACATGGGCTAGTCCTCCAGGGGGTCGGGGTCGCCGCCGAGTAGGCGGCCGACAAGCGCGCCGTGGGCCTGTGCAGGGCTCTGGGGGTTCGGCATCGACTGGCGAGCGCCGCCGTCGAGGCCACCGCCGGACCCCAGGGCCACAAGGAGGTCGTCGGCATCGGCTGCCAGCTCCTCGCGGGTGGACCCGTTGAGGCGCGGGGCAAGGTCAGGGGCGATTCCCTTTTCGGCCGCGACTTGCCGTCGCAGCTCGCCCGTGGTGTCGGTAGACATTCGGTTCCTTCCAACTGCCAGGTGAGGTCGAACTGCCCGCCGCGCCCTGACGTTTCGCGGGGGGCCTACACGGCGATTTCCGCCGGAAGCTCGATGCCCGCGCGCAGAGGGCGACCAGGACCGAAACTAGGTCCCGAGGTCGCCCCCGCAGCGGCGGGCGGATGGCGCGCTCGTCCCTTCGCGGCGGCGCTGCCGATGGTCGCCGAAAGGGAGACGACCAAGTTCAGGGGAGGCTTGCGCCTCCCTGGAGTAGTTAGTTGCGGCGGCACGCGGACTCGCGTTGACGCCTGCGTGTCAAAAGGTCACGGCAGAGGTGCGCGCGGACCAAGGTCGTCGCGCAGGAGATACCTGGGGTCTTTCACCAGCCATTCCTCGACCCACTCCTCAACGGCGGCCGGACCTTCTGCTTCGACCGCAGGCGGCACCCGCCGTTCGAGGCGTTCTCGCCATTTGACCTCGCGAGGCGCCACCCGTTGGCGGTACTCGGCCTCGGTCAACTTGCCCCGCGCGATCATTCCCTCGACCCAGCGGGGCAGGGGTTCATTCGTCGGGGCCTGACGGCCAGGGGGCGGAGCCGGCTTACGCCTTGGCATTCTGACTCCCCCTCCTCGCCTTTCGCCCGTTGGCGTTGGGGTGGATGCGCGGCTTGTCGTCTTCTTCGAGCGGCAGCTTCAACAGGGTCATGTACTGCCGCCAGGCAATCAGGGCGTTTCGGTGGATCGCGACGGCGGGGTGCGGGTGCATCTCGCCATGTCGGTCGGTCACGACGACGCCCTCCCTCAGCATCGTCCGGCGGGCGGTAGCGGCAAGGTCGAGTGACTCCAAGGCCAAGACCAGCGAGGCTCGCTCCTCGTCCTCGAAGTCGTAGCGGGCCACCAGGGACCCCCACAGGGCCTGCGAGGGCTGCTTTAGGTGTGAAGGCGCTGGCGGGTCGCCGCCAGCGTCGGATTTGCTCATGTGTCCTCCTCGGACGGGATTTCATGGCGGGGCAAGACGCCCTCAACGCCACCTTTCAAGCCGTAAACGGACGCAAACAGCCCTATTGCGGAATCATTTGGAGACCACGCAGACCCCGAAGATCCCTCCGCGCGGCGTCGCTCCCCCTCGATAGTGGCATACCCCCTGGGTACCCATAGGCACACGGCCGATTAGCTATCGTTCGCCGGTGGCCTTCTTCGATCCAAGTGCGTCGATGCTCACCAAGATCCTGATCGCCATCGTCGGCGCCGCGATCATCGTGGCGATGGTGCTGGCGGTGATGCACTCGGAAGTCCCTCGAGATCAGGTGGAAGCCTTGCGGGTTCGGTCGACCCAAGATGGGGAAGGCACCGCCGGACAGTCCTTCGGGGAAGCCTGGGCGGATCGCAAGGAAAGAGGCGGAGAAGAATGGTCGGCGGAACCGGGGAAACAGTTCGCGGAATCCTGGGCCGACCGCTGAGTCAACGGCCATTACGCAGGGACCCAGGGTCCCTTAACCTCACGCCAATTGATGAAGGATGAAGTAGCCGACGCAGGCTGGCTCCGGCCGAGCCCACCCGCCTGCCTGAACGGCAGCGAGAGCTTCCGAGGCGGGGGGTCGACGGTGGGTGATTTCTGGGCGTGGGCCTTCAGCGACCTTCGGGACAACACCATCCGAGGAGCCCTGGCCGAGTTCATCGTGGCCAAAGCAGTCGGAGACGAGCGGCCCCTACGGATCGGATGGGACAACTACGACGTGGTCTCCCCCGAGGGCACGACAATCGAGGTCAAGTGCTCCGCTTACCTGCAGAGCTGGGCGCAGCGTCGTCACTCGGACTTGTCGTTCGGACGAATGAGCGCGCGCGAGTTCGACGCCTCGACCAACAGCTACAGCGAGGACAGGCGGGTGCGGGCCGACGTCTTCGTCTTCGCGGTCCAGTCCCAGCGCGACCCGGAGGCCTACGACCCTCTCGATCTGTCCCACTGGCAGTTTTGGGCGGTCACCGGCGCAGTTGTTCGGGAGCGGGCGGCGCGGTCAGTCGGCATCCGGTGGGTCCGCGACAACGGAACGGGACCCCATTCGTTCGACGGTCTGCGCGAGGCGGTACGCGCGGCGGGTGCCTAGCGGTCGTCGCCACCAGCGCCGCGATGGGCCGACGGGTCGCCCTCCTGGTCGTCGTCCTCGTCCTCGTTCCAGTCGTCGGTCACGTCTTCCTGGCTGTAATCAGCGACGATCTCGATCAGCTCCCGGACGACCGGATTGCAGTTGCGGAACTCGATCATCGCGAGGGCATCGAACTCGACAGTCCGGACCAACGAACTGATAAGCGCATGTAAGAACGATTGGGTGGCGAGTTCGACGCCGGCGAAGTCGATGGCAACGTCTTCCTTGCCGAGAAGCCTCGGCTTGAGAATGTCCTCCCGGATTTTTCGGGCAACGTCCTTGTCGCCAGCGAATTCCCCGGTCATCTCGAAAAGCTCAATCGTTGTCATGTGAACTTCGGGCGTCGGAACTGCGCCTTGTTTTTGGCTTTGACGTCGAGGCTATACGCCTTGCGGATATCGGAGAGAAGATCAGCGAACGCCCCGTGAAGTCCGACGTTGACATCGATGCCTATGGCCGTGCCGGGCCAGACCGGTAGGTCAGTATCGCGGGTGGCTCTGTCGGCGGATGGGTCAGGCATCAACAACTGTGGCCTGCCAGCGGGACCCTTTAAGAGCTTGAACATGGCTGATCCGCTGTAGACGACGAAGAAGTTCCGCGAGGCCCGGGCGATGGCCTTAGTGAAGAACAGCCCTGCGCCCGCATTCTGGGAGTTGCCTCCAAGCCGCCCCGTCGCGCCCGTGACGCCGGGACGCAACGCCAGGTTGATTCCGGCCAAATCGTTCTCGGCCGGATGGAAACGGACGATGGACTTCCGGATACCGATTCCCATGTCAGCTACTCCGACGGAAAGACGTTCGGTCTCGGCGTAGTACTGGGCACACACCATCGCGCCAACCGGTGAGGCTGCGTGCTCGATCACGTTGCGCACCAGCTCCGTGACCAGATACTTGATCGGCGCCGCTTCCTCGGGCGCGGCGTGAAGCAGCGGAACCATTTCTACGATCAGGGTATTGAGCGCGGCCTGATCCATCACCTGCGTCACTGGGATAAAGCGTCCCTCGGGGGCGTGCTCGATCATTTCCAGGCCGGGATCGACTCCGAGCACGTCCGTGAGCTTCATGCGAGCTAGGTAGCGCACCGAGCTGTCGCTGGCGTCCAGGTCGGTCACCACCGAACCACCCCGGTCCCGCACGTACTGGGCCGCTGCCGCTGCCATCGCAATGGCTATGGGATGGACCGAGACATAGCCCTGCTTCATGGAGAACTCCAGCGTGTCCTCCCCTTCTGGGTCCCACCGCCTCGCGAAGCCACCGAAGTTCTGGAGGTAGCCGCTGTTGGGGAAATAGATACGCACGCGGCCGATCGTAGGGCCACAGGCGGATCTGTCCTAGGTGCTAGTTCCCGGCTGGGTCAGGTCCACCTTGATCAGGTCCCCCTCCTTGGGGTGGCCTCCAAGCTCGGACAGCGCGTTGTAGCCCTGTGCCGCGTGACGCCGAAGCGGCGGCATAGCCTGAGCGTCCAAGCTAACGAAACCACACTGCTCCACCTCCGCAGCGTATTTCGGACTAGAGGGCATTGACCGGCGTAGCCCTTCAAGGGACACCACCGCCTGCTCGACGGCTTCCCAGTCCTCGTAGGACAGCTTGACGGCTAGAACCGGGCGATACCGCTCCCAGCCGGCAATGGGGTGCCCGTAGAAGCCCCACCATTTGCCCTCTTGTTCGACTTCGGCCAACTGACTGTCAGCGGTCGCGATATCTCCTGCGACCAACCGCGCCCCGGCCTTGGCGTCGGCAGCCTCCTTTCGGAGTCCGAGCAACCAATCAACAATGCCCCCGGCAGAGGCTCCGACCAAGGCGCCGCCGACGGCCCCGATTACGGTCCACCCAGCGGATGCCAATGCAAGCGGGACGGTCACGCCTATAAAGGCTATGACCCGCCCCGGCGACTGGGTGCGATGGGCAGACGGTGCAGCTAGACCCGACTCCTGGATGGCGATTTGGGCGAGGCGGTAGGCGGGACGCTGGCCGGGGCTGGCGATGGCCCGCCGGGCGCAGGAGCGTCACTGGGCACGGCGGGTATAGGCCTTCATCGGCGGCGGCGTCGGTTGGCGGCCCGGCCGACCAGGAACGTCCCCTCGACGGTCGAGCCGTGGAGACGCCAGGCGTAGCTCCAGGTGCCCTCGGCGCGGGGCTCGACAAGGGCCACGGCGTCGCGCTGGCCGCAACCGGCGTCGCGGACCTGGTGGTGGCAGTGGAGCCGAGCGCCGGACGGGGCGTAAAGCTCACAGCCGGTCACGGCATCGGCCCGCCGACCTGGGAGGGTCAGCCACACCTCATCGCCGGGGTTGATCGGGACCGGCTCGCGGGCGCCATGCTCTGAGAGGACGGAGCGGGCGGGTCGGGTGGTCGGGGTCATGGGGGCGGTCCTAGTCATGCACTGCTATTACGTCGATCTCGGTTCCCGCCGTGAGTGGGGATCTTGGTTCGAGCACGCAGGACGCGGCACTCCTAGACACCAGCACCATCGTCGCGTTTGAGGCCGCGCTGATCATCGCCGTGACGGTGTAGGCCGTGTCAGGAAACGGGGTCGTCCAGTTGACGGTGATCGCACCGGAGCCCCCAGGGTGAGAGACGCGCTTTCCCTGAATCGCGGTCTTGGCGATCTTGGTGGAAGTCACGGCGCCGCTGCCGATGGTCAGCGTCCCGTCTTTCGCCAGGGTCGCGTCGCCTTTGACACCCGTTAGCACAGCGTCGGAGCGTTCCGCCAGGGCTTTGATGTCCCGGGGCGTGTCAGGCGAGTCGCCTAACTCCGGGTAGGGGAATCCGAAGTTGGTGGTTGCTTTGGTCATTACCGGTCCTCCGTTCTGTCGGTGGTGTTCCCGCCATAGCGGGCCAGGTGTTCAGGTAGTGCGGCGTACGTCGGTGCGACCTCGGCGAGGTCGCCGTAGCCGGCGGCGGCCCCGGCGAGGCTGGGGGCGGCGGATTTGCCGGGTGCCGATGCCGAGACAAGGGGTGCGGACCCACCCGGGAGCGCGGACACGTCGTCGCCGGACCTCCTCTCGGCCCTGAGCCGACGGGCGAGGGCGTAGGCGTGACCCTCGACCCCGGCGGCCGATCCGAAGAGCGCAATGATCAGCTCCTTCTCGGTCCTAGGCGGCCGGCGTCCGTCCTCGGCCTCGCGGTCCCCAGGTCTCGCGGCGACTGTCAGGCCGAACGGCACGACCAGGTTGCTGTCGTAGCGAACCGAACGGCCGACGCCAAGGTGCTCACCCAGGTCCACTGCGAACCCGTCACCGTCGAGGGTCACGAGCCTCACACAGGAGGCGATCAGGACGGGTGCCCATTCGGACGCCGTCACCGGACGGCGGGAGGGTGACTGGGAGCGCCGCGCGAGAGTTGCGGCGTCATAGTGGGCAAAGAGTTTTGGCCACGGCTCCACGGCCGCGACGATCACGTCGGACGACATGCTGGGTTCCTTCCTTGAGGAGGTGGTGACGTTGCCTGGCGCGTCCACCGGCCGGGCGTGTGTGTCGGGTGTAGGTTCACCCGCGCGCGGGGCGGGTCCGAGCCCCAACCCTCATACATACAGTTTACTTTTCGAGGGGGGTCTGTCGGACGGACGGGGCAGGTGTCACGCGACCGATGGCGGAAGGTCTGTCGCAGGAACACCATGCTGGGGGTCTAGGCCTGCGCGAATGCGCATCTTCCGTACGCCCTCGGTAGTCATGTCGTACATAAGCGCCACGGCGGTGGGGTCCATCCACCGTTCGGCGAGGACGGCAGCCTTGCGCGCGCTTGCCTCAGCGGTGTTGCGCTCCCCCGGAGCGATTCGCCAGCCTTTCTGTGGACCTTCCAACCGGCGCCGGTAGACCTCCGAGAGGCGGCGCAGGGTTCGCTCCATCTCCAGATAGGTCGGCATATCGTCCGGCGGCTCGCTGACCAGGTGCGCCGATTCAGGGTTCCCCCCGCTGCTGACGTACTCACCTAGCGTGACGGTCTTGCCCTCTGAGGCCCAGGCGGCGTGCCCGTAGAGCTGGGCATACTCCCGCAACGCGCCGGGCATACCGTCGCCTGGGACCTGGTCGTACTTGACCGGGATATGCGCGAGACCTTCACGCCGGTCGGTGGTCGCAAGTGCGGTGTCGTGTGTCGCCGCCTTCGCCTTGGTCGTTCTCATGGGACGGAAGGTGCTAAGCCAGCTAGACAGATACTGGGCACCTCCCCGCTAGTCGGGCCGGGCAGAACCTGTGACGGCGGGCCAGGGCGTGGGTGGGCGTCCGGCGAGGGAGCCTGAACCCTCCCCCGCTATCTCGTCCTCGCCCCATGCGGGAGGGTGTGAGGGGTCGAAACGTTACGCTTTTGATTTTAACGAGAAGGGGGGGTCTGTCGGACGCTCAACTGACACTTAGGTGTCAACGGCGCGTGCGGGGATCTGAGGGTCTGGTCGCTTCGTCCCGGGCCGCGAGACGCTACGGCTGCGCGACTGGGGGACTAGCCATCAACCGGCTGATCTCTGTCTAGTCCGGCAGGTTGACTCACCATGTGAACACGGCCGCACAAGTCAGGGGGAGCCAGGGAGCCCGCAGGGCAAAGGTGGACCTTGCTGCCGCCGCGCGTCGAATCGCGGAGGAGTCCTGCGCCGCTCAAGGTGTCGAGGTGAAGGTGTCCGACCCGGTGGCGATTGGGAAGGTGGCCGCCGTGCTCCGGTTCTCAGACGCGCCAAGTCGGCGCGACTCGATCCGGATCGAAGAAGTTCCGGCCGACCAGCGCAGGACCAATCGTAATGTGGTCGATCAACGCACCAAGCACGGCCCGCTGCCGATCCATCGACAGCTCTTTCCAACGCTCGCGTAGGTCCTGCCCGCCACCCAGGTAGGCGTGGATTGCTGTCGTCCCGTCAACGTCCGCGAGTTTGCGCTTGGCGCGCTCCAGCCTCTCCTCGATCGGTCCGCGTGCGGCCATCCACTCCGCCGCGCTGATGCTCTGCGCGGCGTAGAGACCGGCCAGCTCCTCTAGCTGCGCCGCGGCGGCATCGACCTCCTGTTGGTGGTCGTCTCCTCTGTCGTCGTGCTGCGCCGCCAAGGCGCGCGGCAGGGCCTCACCATCGAGCCGGTGGAGCACCATCTCGACCACCATCTCCTCCAGTTCGTCGGAGAGGATCGCCAGCTTGCCGCACGCCTCGCTGCCCGGCTGGCGAGCGCACACGTACCTGCGGCGCTTGTCCTGGCGTGGCCTTGCGACCAGCGGCGCCCCGCACCGCCCGCACCTCAGCATCCCGGTGAGCAGATATCGGCGGGCCATCTGGTTCTTACGCCTTGCAGGGTCCTTCAACATCGCGCGGAGTCGGTCGCTGTCCTCGGTGGCGATGATCGCAGGCCATTTGCCGACCGCCACAATCTCGCCGTTATGTTCACGGCGCCCACTGATCCCGGCCGACATCATCAGGCGGCGAAGGGGGAACTGGGACCATTCGCCGCCGGTTGCCGTCTTGATTCCGCGCTCGTTGAGGTCGAAGCAAAGGGAACGGATCGACTCGCCCGCAAAGATCCGGTCTTTCAGCTCCAGTAACACCTCTGCCTCTGCTTGCCTGATCGTCTTGCCATCGTCCTCATAGCCGAATCCACGGCCGCCACCATTGCGCTCCCCCGCCTCGGCGAGTTCAAGATGCTTCCGTTTGATCCGGCGGCTCTTGTCGTCGCTCTCCTTGACCGCGACGGCCGCCTTGATTCGGAGCGTCAATTTCCCGTCGGTCGAGGCAAGGTCAACGTCGCCTGTGACCTGGGTTAGCTGCGTCAGCTTCGCGCCCTCGCATATGTCCAGGAACTCCTCCAGCTCGCGTGGTTGCCGGTAGAACCGGTCTGAGTCGTAGACGATCAGCGCGTCGATGAGGCCGTCCTTGATGTCGGCCAGAAGGCGCCGGAAGTCGTCGCGCACCACGGTCTTTTTCCAGGCGCTCTTATCGTTGTCGTTGTACACGGCCGGCTCCGGCCAACCGCGCGCTTCGGCCAGGGCGAAGCCGTCTTTGAGCTGGCGGGCTACGCCTTTCGATTCGCCCTCGCGGTCGTCGGAGATTCGGACGTACAAGGCGGGGTGCTTCGGGATGGACATGTCGAGTAACATAGCGGCACGGCGCCCTGCGCACGGGTCACCTCGCCGGGACCCGGCGGGCTGCCGCCGCCGATCAACCCGGCAGCGCTGATCGTGTGGTGAGGAGCCCGAAACGGCCGACCGGCCGGCAATGTGGCGCCGAGCCGGCCGGTGACGCTGGCGATCCGCGCCACCTCGAGCGCCTCTTCCGGTCCCAGGGGCGGAAGGATCGATGGCAGGCGGCTCGCGGCAAGCGACTTCCCGGCGCCCGGTGGCCCGACCATAAGGAGCGAGTGACCACCGGCCGCCGCGACCTCGAGGGCATGGCGCAGGTGCGGGTGCCCGCGCAGGTCGGCGAGGTCTGGCGTTCCCGGCGCCGGCCCGGTCCGCAGCCGTAGGGGCATGGGCTCGGGGCGCCGCTCCCCTTCGGCGATCGCCGGCAGCTCGGCGAGACTGGCAAGCGGAACGACCTCCACCCCACCCGCCAAGGCCGCCTCCGACCCGTTCGCGAGGGGGACCACGACGGTCCCGACCCCGTCCTCGCGCGCGGCCTCGGCGATCGCCAGCACCCCGTATATGGGCCGCACCCCTCCGTCGAGCGCCAGCTCCCCGGCCAGCGCCACCCGGTCCATCCCCTCCCACCTCAGCTGCTCCGACGCGCTCAGCAGCGCCGCGGCGATCGCAAGGTCCATCCCCGGGCCCGCCTTGCGCAGGCTCGCCGGAGCCAGGTTGACGACGATCCGCGAGAGCGGGAACTCAAAGCCACAGTTGACCAGCGCCGCACGCACCCGCTCGCGCGCCTCCCGCACCGCGGCGTCGGGCAGGCCGACGATCGCGAAACCGGGCAGACCACGGTGGACGTCCACCTCGACCCGTACCGGGCGGGCCGAGATGCCATCGAGCGTGAAGGTACGGGCAGTGGCGAGCATGGAGGCCACGCTAGGAGGCAAATACGCACGAGTGGCGCGCAGAAAGGAAATCTTCTGTGCCAAACGTGGGCCAATTCAGTGCCATCCGCCCACAAGCGACCCGGGACAGGTCACGGTGCGCCCATGACCCGCCAACGCCAACGCACCGGCCGCCTCGCGGAGGCCCGCGCCGCCGAACACCTCCTCTTCCTCGGCTACGGGATGCTCGAGCGCAACGCCCGCACGAAATTCGGCGAGCTGGACATGGTCGTCTTCGATCCGGGTGCTCGCGCGCTCGTCTTCGTCGAGGTGAAGGCGGTCCGAGCCGGGAGCAAGGTCGGTCCCGAGCGCCCCGTCGCCTGGGTCACGCCCCGAAAGCAGTCCCAGGTGCGGCGGCTCGCCACGACATGGGTCGCCGAGCGGCGTTCAGGCGGCGCGGTCCCGCGCTATGCCGAGCTCCGCTTCGACGCCGTCGGTGTCGTTCTCGGCCCGGACGACGAAGTCGTCGATCTCGACCATCTGATCGGAGCCTTCTGACTCATGGTCTTCGAGATGACCAAGCTCGTCCTCGAGAAGCTCGTCGTCAAGGTCCGCGACGTCGTAGCCGCCGTCAAGGCCGAGCTGCGTGTAGGCGACGCTGGCGAACGAGCGGCGGTGGAGGGGCGAGATACCCAGCTTGTCGATCGCGGCGCGGTGCTCGGGGGTCGAGTAACCGACGTGTTCGTCGAAGCCCCAGCCGGGATGGCGCTCGGCGGCCTCGCGCATGTAGCGGTCGCGGGTGACCTTGGCGAGGACGGACGCGGCGGCGATGGCCGCGCTGGTGCGATCGCCGCCGACGACACGTCGGTGCGGGACCTCGCAGCGGGGCAGGCGGAAGCCATCGACCAGGCAGATCGCCTCCGGGTCCGGCTCGAGGCGAGCCAGCGCGTCTCCGAGCGCTTCGCAGTTGGTGACGTGGAGCCCGCGGCGGTCGATGCCCGGCGCCGAGCGGATCACGATGCTGACCCGCGCCGCCGCACGCATCACGCAGGGGAACATCTCGAGTCGGGCCTCCTCGGTCATCTGCTTGGAGTCGTGCAGGCCGCCGAGGATGCGGCGGTCGCCGATCGAGAGCGCCTCGTAGTCGAAGAGGACGGCGGCAGCGACCAGTGGGCCCGCCAGGCAACCGCGCCCGGCCTCGTCGGCACCGGCCACGAAGCGGTGGTCGAGCCCGCGGTCGAAGTCGAAGAGACGTTGGCTGCGGCGCAGGCGGCGTTTGTGGAGCTTGCCGCTCACGAGCGGTCCTCGCTAGAGCGTGCCGATTCGATCCGGCGGCCAATACGTCGCGAAGGCCTCCCCGATGATCCATTCCTTGGGGACGGGGCCCCAATAGCGGCTGTCGTCGCTTTCGCCACGGTTGTCCCCCATCATGAAGAAATAGCCGGGCGGGATCTTGATCGTCTTTGGCAAATTGCACTCATAGCCGCCCCCACAGGGCCTGATGTAGGGCTCGTCGGCCTTCTCGACGCCGTTCACGACCGGATGGCCGTCCTTGATCGAGAGAGTGTCGCCACCGACCGCGACGATCCGCTTGATGAAGGTCTGACTCGACTCTTCCGGGGTGGGCTTGGGACACGCCTCTCCGGCTTCGAGCGGCTGCATCTTGTTCACCAGCACGCCGCATTCGTGGCTCGACTCGGCCCCTGCCGGTGGGTGGAAGACGACGATGTCCCCCGGCTTCGGTTCGTGGAGGTGGTAGATGAACCGGTTGACGAGCACGCGCTGGCCGACGTCGAGCGTGGGTTCCATCGATCCCGAAGGGATCTGGTAGGGCTTCACGATCCAGGCCTGGATCGCCAGCGCCAATCCGAGGGCGAGGGCGACGATCACGACCAGCTCGATCAGCCCACCGGCTTTGCTCTTCGGTTTCGGGATCCGGAAGTTCATGGCCGCGTGATTCTTGAGAAAAAGTCCGAAGACTTTCTAAAGGGTCCCGATCCGGTCCGGCGGCCAGTAGGTCGCGAAGGCCTCGCCGATGATCCAGGACTTCGGAACGGGCCCCCAGTACCGGCTGTCGTCGCTTTCGCCGCGATTGTCGCCCATCATGAAGAAGTAGCCCCTGGGGATCGTGATCGTCTTCGGCAGGTTGCAGATCGAGCCGGCGCCGCAAGGCCGGATGAAGGATTCATCGGGGTTCTCTTTCCCGTTCACCACCGGGTGACCTTCTTTGATCGAGAGGGTGTCGCCGCCGACGGCGACGATCCGCTTGATGAAGTTCTGGCTCGACTCGTTCGGCGTCGGCTTCGGACACGCCTCGTTCGCAGGGACCTGCACGCCACACTGCGCCGCCGTTTCGGCGCCTTCCGGCGGGTGGAAGACGACGATGTCGCCGGCCTTCGGTTCGTGCAGGTCGTAGATGAACCGGTTGACGAGGACCCGTTGGCCGACGTCAAGCGTCGGTTCCATCGACCCCGAGGGGATCTGGTAGGGCTTGACCAGCCAAGCCTGTATCGCCAACGCCAGCCCGAGGGCGAGCGCGACGATGACGACCAACTCGATCAGGCCGCCCGCTTTGCTCTTCGGCTTGGGCAGCGAGAGTTTCAGCCCGCGGAGTCCTCGTCGGAGTCACCGGGTTTGTCCGGTTTCTCGCCCTCGGGCTCCTCCGACGCTGGACTGTCCTCGGTCTCACCGGCGGCGGTCGGCTCGGCGTCCGGCTCCGCCGCTGCATCAGTCTCCGCCCCCGCATCGGCGTCCGGCGCCTCCTCGGGCGCCTCGGCTGCGGCCTCTGCCTCGGGCGCCGCGGTCTCCTCGGGCGCCTCGGCTGCGGCCTCTGCCTCGGGCGCGGCCTCGGTGGCCTCGGCCTGCTCGGCCTCGGTCGGGACAGGCTCCGGCGTCGCCTCCTCCTGGCTCACGCCGTCGGCGTCGACCGCGGTGGGCTCGTCCGACGCAGCGACGGTGGGCTTCGAGACCATGTCCTCGTCGATGCCCCAGCGCCGCTCGGCGACGCGGGCCGCCTTGCCGATCCGGCCGCGGAGGTAGTAGAGCTTGGCCCGTCGCACGTCACCGCGCGCCGCGACCTCAAGTTTCTCGATCTTCGGCGAGTGGAGCGGGAACGTCCGCTCGACGCCGACACCGAAGGACTGCTTGCGGACGGTGAACGTCTCGCGCGCCCCGTTGCCCTGCCGGCGCAGCACCACGCCCTCGAAGACCTGGGTCCGCTTGCGCGTCCCCTCGATGACCTGGAAGTGGACTTTGACGCGATCGCCAGGCTCGAAAGAAGGGAGGCCCTTCTTGAGCTGATCGCGCTCGATGCTGTCGATGACTGAGCTCATTGCGAAGTTTCTGCTTTCGGCTGCTGGCGAAGAAAAACCGCCCAGACCCCCGGTCGGGACCCACGCGGTCGCGGAATGTTAGCTATTCCGTGCGCGAAGCGGAGTTCTGGGCGCCACCGGCGGGCTTCGGATGTGCCTCGCCCGTGGCTTCCGCGTAGGCCCTGGCGCGTTCGCGGGAGCGCTCGAGGCGCCATTCGCGGATCTTTTCGTGGTCGCCGGAGAGCAACACCTCGGGCACCTTCCAACCTCGATGCACCGGCGGGCGCGTGTAGTGCGGGTACTCCGGCATGCCCTCCAGCACCTGGCCGTAGGAGTCCTCGGCGGCGGAGCTGGCATTGCCGAGTGCCCCGGGTAGCTTGCGCATCAGCACGTCGGCGACCACCATCGCGGGCAGCTCACCCCCGGCCAACACGTAGCGGCCGATCGAGACCTCATCGTCGGCGAGGTGCTCGTGGATGCGCTCGTCAAAGCCCTCGTAGCGGCCACAGAGCATCGCCACGTGGGGTTCGGCGACCAGTTCGTCGGCGAGCTCGTCGTCGAGCAGCCGCCCGGTCGGCGTCAGCAGCACGATCCGCGGCCGCTTTCCCTCACCGTAGGCGTCCTGCAGCGCCTTGTCGATGATGTCCACCCGCAGCACCATCCCGGCGCCGCCGCCATAGGGCGAGTCGTCGACTTTCCGCGACGGCGGCGGAGCCGAGTCGCGGTAGTTGAACAGCCGCAGCTCGTTGCCTTCCCGCAGCGCGTTCTGCACCGGGCGCTGCGTCTGCAGCCAGTCGAACGCCTCCGGGAAGAGGGAGAAGATGTCCAGCCGCATGAGCTGCCGCGGCTCAGTCGAGGATGTCGACGATGACGCGGCGGTCGATCCGCACCGCGGCGGCCTTGGCGATCGTCCGGATCGCGTTGGCGACGCGCCCGCCTTTGCCGATCACCCGGCCGAGATCGCCGTCGGCGACGCTGATCTCATAGACGAGGTCGCCGTCCTCTTCGAGCTCCTCGACCTCCACGGCCTCAGGGTCCTCGACGAGGGACTTGACGAGGAATTCGAGCAGCTCGGTCATCGCCGGAGGGGCAGTTAGCTGCCGTGGGCGGCGATGCCCTTGGTGCGCAGCAGGTGGGCCACGGTCTCCGACGGCTGGGCGCCGTGCTCGATCCAGTGGCGCGCGCGCTCCTCGTCGAGCACGATCGTCGAAGGCTCGGTCTGCGGGTTGTACTGACCGATCGTCTCGATCGTCCGCCCGTCGCGCGGGGAACGTTTGTCGGCGACGACGATCCGCCACACGGGGTTCTTCTTGGAACCCACTCGTCTAAGTCGAATTCTGACTGCCATGCGGCGGAGAACTGTAGCGGAACGGCGGAATCAGCGCCGGCTCCTCTGCTCGCCGCGACCGCGCCCATCACGACCGGCGATCTCGCGGTCGCGACTCCGCGTCCAGGGCCGGCTAGCGCCTGCGGACCTTCGGTTTCGGCATCTGGCCGCTCATCCGCATGAGTTTCTGCGGGTCCGGCATCTTGCCGTTGGCCATCGAGCGCATCATCACCCGCATCTGGTCGAACTGCTTGACCAGGGCGCGCACCTCCTGGACTTTGGTGCCGGAGCCGTCGGCGATCCGTTTGCGCCGGCGGCCTTTGATCAGGGTCGGATCGTGACGCTCGGCCGGGGTCATCGAGAGGATGATCGCCTCGGTGCGATCGAGCTGGCGCTCGTCGATGTTCGCGTTCTTCAGCTCTTTCATCGCCCCCATGCCGGGGAGCATCCCGATGATCCCGCTGAGCGGGCCCATTTTCCGGACCTGTTTCATCTGCGTGAGGAAGTCCTCGAGCGTGAACTGGTCCTTTTTGAGTTTTTCCTCGAGTTCTTCGGCGGACTTCTCGTCGACCTGGCTTTCGGCTTTCTCGATCAGCGAGAGCACGTCGCCCATGCCGAGGATCCGCTGCGCCATCCGATCCGGGTGGAAGCGGTCGAAGTCCTCGATTTTCTCGCCGGTCGAGGCGAAGAGGATCGGCTTGCCGGTGACCGCTTTGACCGAGAGCGCGGCGCCGCCGCGGGCATCGCCGTCGAGCTTGGTCATCACCACGCCGTCGAACTCGGCCGCCTCGGCAAAGGATTCGGCGACGCCGACCGCGTCCTGGCCGGTCATCGCGTCGACCACGAGCAGCACGTCGTCCGGCTTCGTCTTGTCGCGGATCCGCGACAGCTCCTTCATCAGGTCCTGGTCGATGTGGAGGCGGCCGGCGGTGTCGATGACGAGGACGTCGCGGCGCTCCTCGCGGGCGCGGTCCAGCGCCCAGGTGGCGATGTCGACCGGATCGGCATCGGTGCCTTTCTCGTAGACGTGGGCCCCGGCGCGCTGCCCCATCGTCACCAACTGGTCGACCGCCGCGGGGCGGTAGACGTCACAGGCGGCGAGCGCCACGTCCTTACGCTGCTTCTTGAAGTACTGGGCGAGCTTCGCGCAGGCGGTCGTCTTACCGCTGCCCTGCAGGCCCGCCATCAGGATCACGGTCGGGCCGGAGGCGGCCATCGTCAACTCGACGCTCGCGCCGCCCATCAGGTCGGCCAGCTCCTCGTTGACGATTTTGACCACCTGCTGGCCGGGGTCGAGGCTGTCCATCACCTCGGCGCCCAAGCACCGCTCTTTCAGCGTTTTCGTGAACGCTTTGACGACTTTGAAGTTGACGTCCGCCTCGAGCAGCGCGAGCCGGATGTCGCGCATCGCCGAATCGATGTCCCCCTCGCTCAGCTTGCCGCGCGAGCGGACGTCCGAGAGGGTCGACTGAAGGCGGTCGGAGAGCTGATCGAACATCAGGTCAGGCTACTCTCCGTCACTCGGACAGGAGCGCGGCGGCGTACTCGCCAGGGTCGAACGGCCGCAGGTCCTCGAGTTTCTCCCCCACCCCGATCAGCTTCACCGGGATCCCCAGTTCGGAGGAGATCGCCAGCGCGATGCCGCCCTTCGCGGTCCCGTCGAGCTTGGTGATCACGACGCCGTCGACCTCCACCGCCTCGGAGAAGACTTTCGCCTGGCGGAGGCCGTTCTGGCCCGTCGTCGCGTCGATCGAGATCAGCGTCTCGTGCGGCGCGTCGGGGATCAGTTTGCCGATCACCCGGCGGACCTTGGCGAGCTCCTCCATCAGGTTGTCCTGGGTGTGGAGGCGCCCGGCGGTGTCGACGATCACGACGTCGGCGTTGCGCGCGACGGCGGCCGAGACCGCGTCGTAGGCGACCGAGCCCGGGTCGGCGCCCGCCTGGCCGCGGACCAGCTCGGCGCCGGCGCGATTTGCCCACTCGGCGAGCTGCTCGGCGGCGGCAGCGCGATAGGTGTCACCCGCTCCCATCACCACCGAGAGGCCGAATTCTTTGGAGAGGTGCCAGGCGATCTTGCCGATCGTCGTCGTCTTGCCGGTGCCGTTGACGCCCACCATCATCAGCACCGCCGGCTGGGCGGAGAGGTCGATCCTGGCCCGGGCGGTGGAGGCGACCTCGGCGAGGATCTCGATCAGGCGGGCGCGGATCGGCTCGCCCTCGGCGGGAACGGCGCCGGAGTCGACCTCGTGCTCGAGCCGTTCCACCACCACGGCGGTGGTCGGCGCGCCGACGTCGGCGAGGATCAGCGCCTCCTCCAGGAGTTCCCAGGTTTCGTCGTCGATTTTCTCGAAGACGGAGGCGGTGATCTCCTCCTGCAGGGCCTGCCGCGATTTCGACAGCGACTCGCGCAGCCTGCGGAAGACGCCGCGTTTGCGTTCCGGCTCAGCCTCCTCGGGTGGCGCGACGTTCACGGGCTCGCGCGAACCGAGGTCGATCATCTCCTGCCAGGTGGTCGCCATCGACCGGGGAGGCTAGCGGCGCCGGTGCCCGGTCTGCTGCCTCGCCCAGCTCGGCGACCGCCGCGGACAGGTGCGCAGCCAGCCGCTCGGCCCCGGGAGCCGAATCCGGATCGGCCAGCAGGCCGAAGCTGACGCGACCGTTGTAGGAGAGGATCGCGATCGCGAGGCCGTGCCGGCGGGCGAGGAAGCCCACCGGGTGGATCGCGGTCAGCTCCCGGCCGAGGGCGTAGAAGGGGATCTGCGGCCCGGGGAAGTTGGTGACCAGCAGGTTGAAGAGGCGGGTCGAGAAGTTGATCGCCGCGGTCGGAGCGAGCAGGAGCGGCGGGGCGAAATCCCGGAACCAGTCGTTCAGCCCCCAGATCGCTTCGGCGCCGAGCGGCTGCCTGGAGGCCTTGAGGCCGTCCATCGCGGCGCTGATCACGGTGAGGCGCTCGGCGGGATCAGCGATCCCGATCGGCAGCGGGCCCCGCATCGCCGTCAGCTTGTTGCCGAGCTCACCGTGCTCGTCGACGGTGCGGATCGAGACCGGCACCAGTGCCTTCAGCTCGAGCCCGTCGGTCCGCTCACCGCGTTCGGCGAACCAGGCGCGGAGAGCGCCGGTGGCGACGGCGAGCGAGACGTCGTTCACGGTGCCGCCGAGCGCGTTCTTGATCCGCTTGAACTGGGCGAGGTCGAAGTCGGCCCAGGCGAACTCGCGTCCCGGCCCGACGCCGCGCGGATTGATCGGGACGCGGGGCGCGGCGCGCAGCAGGTTGAAGGTGACCTCCCAGAGGCCCGCGAGCCCGTCTGCAGCGCGGCGCGAGGCGTCCCGGGGATCGCGCACGGCGCGGGAGAGCCAGCGCGCGAGGCGGAGCAGCGTCGCGAGCACCCCGGTCGCGGCGTGGACCCCGAGGCCCGCGTGGGACGGCGAGCGCCGCGGACGCCACGGCTCCTCGCCCCCCGGCGCCGGCGCGTCCGGCGCCACGTCGAAGAGCAGCATCCCGATGTCGACCGCGGAGATCCCGTCGGCCATCGCGTGGTGGGTCTTGTAGACGATCGCGAAGCGATCCTCGGCGAACCCGTCGACCAGGGTCAGCTCCCAGAGCGGCTTTCCCCGGTCGAGCGCCGGCGCCAGCAGCTCCCCGGCGAGCGCCCGCATCTCCGCATCCGTCCCGGGCGGCGGCAGCGTCACCCGGTCGACATGCCGGCGCACGTCGAAGGTCTCGTCGTCGACCCAGAACGGCGTCCCGAGGCCGAGAGGGGGCGTCAGCAGCCGCTGGCGCAGCCGTGGCAGCTGGTGCAGGCGCGAACGGATCTGCGCCAAGAACTCCGCCTGCGTCGGCGGCTCCCCCTTGAAGACGAGCACGGCCCCGATCGCCATGTGGGCGTTGTCCTTCTCGTTGGCGAGGAACGACGTGTCGAAGCTCGACAGCCGATCCATATGGCGTTGCGCCATGTCCTCCCTCCTTGGAAGGAGAGTAGCCGCGAGGCGGATCGGCTGTTCGCGAAGGCGAGGTTAAGGGGCGGTGCGGGGACCCCGCCAAGGGACGCGAGGGTCTGCGGCGAGCACGGCCGTCCCGTTCACGGCCCAGGCAGGCTGTGGCCGTGGCCGAGACAGCCGGAACAACAACCGCAGCGCACAACGCCCTAGGCCACCGCCGTAAGAGTCTCCGGTCCGGACTCCCCACCGTCGTCGCCGAGGTCTTCGCCCGCTTCGCGGGGGAGCTTGCGGCTGACGACTTTGGTCACGCCGTCCCCGCCCATGGTCACGCCGTAGAGGACGTCGGCGGCGTCCATCGTGCGTTTCTGGTGGGTGACGATGACGAACTGGGCGCGGTCGGAGAAGCGGCGGATCAGCTGCAGGAAGCGGTCGATGTTGGCGTCGTCGAGGGCGGCCTCGACCTCGTCCAGGATGTAGAAGGGGCAAGGGCGGGCGAGGAAGACGGCGAAGACGAAGGCGAGCGCCACGAGGGACTTCTCGCCGCCCGACATCAGCGAGAGCTTGCGGGTCGACTTGCCCGCCGGATTGACCTCGATCTCGACGCCGAACTCGTCGCGTTCCTCGCGCTCCTCCTCGTCGGGATCCGGCTCGGCCGGCTCGGCGCCCTCCTCACCCTCGACCGCAGGCTGCTGCTCCGCCTCGCGGACCGCGCGGAGGCTGACCCGACGCAGTCGCCCACGCCCGCCCGGGAAGAGGTGTTCCACCATCTCCTCGAAGTTCGTCGCCGTCGCCTCGAAGGTCTCCTCGAAGGCACGCTCGATCTCCTCGTCGATTTCGCGGATCAGCGACTCCAGCTCGCGCATCGCCCGCTCGGTGTCCTCGCGCTGGGCCTGCAGCTGCTCGACATGCTCGGAGGCCTCCTCGTATTCGCGCTCGGCCAGCGGGTTGACCGGCCCGATCTGGGCGCGCCGCCGCTCGAGGCGCTCGAGGCGCCGGTCGATCTCCGCCCGCTCCTCGTCGGTCATCGCGGTCTCCGCCGCCGGTACCTCCTCGCCGAGCTTCTCGACGATCGCCGCCATCTCCCGTTCAGCCTCGGCGCGGCGGTCGCCCAGGTGGGCAGCCTCGACCTCGGCCTGGGTCAGCTCCTCGGAGACCGAGCGCATCTGGCCCTGCAGCTCGAACTCCAGTTTCGTGCAGGCCCGCAGCTCGTCGGCGATCTCGTCGCTGTCGCCGTCTTTGCCGACGACGGCCGACTCGGTCCGGTCGACCCGGGTGCGGATCGCCTCCCCGGCCGCCCGTACGGCGTCGAGCGCCGCCCGCACGTCGTCGAGCAACTCCTCCGCGCCCGCCAGGCGCGCCCGCACTTTCTCGCGGTGGCGCTCGCCGAGCAGACCCTCGGCGCGGCGCGCGTGGCGGATCGCCCGCTCGCTTCCCGCCCGGACGTCGCCGAGCGCGTGCTCGCGCGCCGTCTCGGAGGCTTCGTCGGAGCGCGCCGCCGCCAGTCCGTCGAGAGCCGCCTTCAGCCCCGCGTCGACCTCGGCCAGCTCCTCCTCCAACTTGCGCGCCCGCTGCGTCGGGGCGTCGCCGCCGGCGACCTCCAAGGTCAGCGGCCCGAGCTCCGCCCGCAGCCGCTCCAGCCGCGCCTCGACCTCGCTCTCCGACCGCGTCAGCCCGGCCACCCGCACCGCGACCCGCTCGGACTCGGCGCGCAGTTTGGTCAACACGCCCCAGGCCTGGGTCCGCGCCCGGTCGCGCTCGGCGAAGCGCTCCTCGGCGGCGGAGCGCCGTTTGCTCACCTCGGCAAGCTGGCCCTCGAGCTTCGTCCGCGTCTCCCGCGCGGTCGCCGCCGCCTTCGCCGCCGCGGCGGCCCGGTCGGCGCCGAAGCGCAGTTCCTCGGAGACGATCTGTCCCTTCAGTTCGGCTTCCTCGCGATCGATCCGCGCGCCGATCTCGGCCGCCTGCGCCTGCCGTTTCAGCGGCCGCAGCCGCGCCCGCGCCTCACGCTCGACGTCGAGGGCCCGGTCAAGGTTGTCGCGGGTCCCTTTCAGCTTCAGTTCGGCCCGGCGGCGCCGTTTGCGGTGCTTGCCGAGGCCGGCCGCCTCCTCGATCAACATCCGCCGCTCGCGCGGCTTGGAGTGGATGATCGTCTCCACCCGTCCCTGCGAGATGACCGAGTGCATCTCCCGACCGAGGTTGGTGTCGGAGAGGACTTCGATCACGTCGGCGAGGCGCGCCCGCGCCCCATTGAGGCGGTAGCCGCCGTCACCGTTACGGTCGAGCCGCCGCTCCACGGCGATCTCGGAGAACTCGGTCTGCGCCCGCCCGTCGGAGTTGTCGATCACGACCTCGACCTGCGCCTCGCGACGGGAGCCGGTGTTTTTGCCGCCCGCGGAGATCACGTCCTGCATCGAGGCGCCGCGGATCGCGCCGGGGCTCTGCTCGCCGAGCGCCCACAGCACCGCGTCGGTGATGTTGCTCTTGCCGGAGCCGTTCGGCCCGACGATGACGCTGACGCCAGGAGAGAACTCGAGGCTCACCCGCTCGGGGAACGACTTGAACCCCTTCATCGTGATCGATCTCAGATACATGGAACCTCCAGAATCCTCCCCCACCCGGACGAGAAAGGAGTTTCGGAAATACCCACTTTGCGGCTTGAGTGGACGGCGTCCCCCTCAGCCCCCCAAGGCCCGCAATGCCTGCTCCGCCGCCACCTGCTCGGCGGCCTTCTTACTCCTGCCCTCGCCCGCACCGACCCGCTCGGAGTCGACGAACGCCGCCACCTCGAAGGTGCGCCGGTGCGGCGGGCCGGTCGCCGCCGTCACCTCGTAGATGACCCGCGCACCGCGGCGCGCCAGCAGCTCCTGCAGGGCGCTCTTGAAATCGATCCGCGTCTCCGAGGCAAGCTCGATCCGAGGCGCGAACGCTGCCGCCACCGCCTCCGCGGTCCGCTCGAACCCGAAGGCGATATGACAGGCCCCGATCAACGCCTCGGTCGCCTCCGGCAGCGGCCGCTCGCCGCCCAGCAACACCTCGGCCGGGATCGCCGCGGTGACGTCCTCGGGCTCGTTGCCGCGCAGCATCTCCGGCACACCCAGAAGCCGTCCCACGGCCGCACAGGAGACTCCCGAGACGGCCTGATTGTGGATCTTCGTCAGCCCGCCCGCGGCGACGTCCGGGAAGCGCTCGTAGAGCGACCCCGCCACTGACAGCCCGAGCACGCTGTCGCCGAGGAAGGCGAGGCGCTCGAAGGACTCGACCCGGCGCTCGGTCCAGGAGGAGTGGGTCAGCGCCTGCCGCCGGAGATCCTCGGGCAGGTTCTCGATCAGCGCCGCGAGCGGGGCGACGGCGGCGAGGCCGACGAGGTCGTCGCCATCGCGGTCGGAGGCAGGGTCCGAGGACCCGCCGTCCACGCTCATCTCAGGCGGGCGCCCTCTCGAGGACGAAGCCGACGGCGTCGCCGACGGTCAGGATCCGGGTCGCCTCCTCCTCGGTGACCTTGATCCCGTAGCGGTCTTCAAGCTCCATCACCAGCTCGTAGAGGTCCAGCGAGTCGGCTTCGAGGTCCTCGCGGAAGCGGGTACCCTCCTCGATCCGGCCGGGGTCGACTTCGAGCTCCTCGGCGAGGTGCTCGCGGACCAGGGTCATGACTTCGCCGCGCTCCATCGGCTGATTATCGCTCACGCGGGACCTCCGGCCGGCTCCGCGGTCCCCTCGTCGGCCAGGGCCGCTCGTCCCGCGCCGCCCTCGCGCAGCAAAGCCGCGGTCCGCCCGACCGCATCGACCCGCACCGACCGTGCCGCCATCCGTACCGCGTTGGCGACCCCGTCGGGACCCGAGGAGCCGTGCCCGACGATCGTCACCGCGCGCAGTCCGAGCAGGATCGCGCCGCCGGTCGTGTCGGGGTCGAATTTCTTGCGCAGCCCGCCCAGCGACGGTTTCAGCAGCATCCCGCCGACCGCCGCGATCGGGTTCTGGTGGGCGACCTCGGAGATCGCGCCGGCAAGTTCCTTCGCCGCCCCCTCCATCACCTTCAGCGCCACGTTGCCGGTGAAGCCGTCGGTGACGACGACGTCCACCTTCGCCGCCGGCAGGTCGCCGCCCTCGATGTTGCCGACGAAGTCGAGCCCCGGCGAGTCCTTCAGGATCCGGTGCGCCTCGACGATCTCCGGTCGCCCCTTGCCGGCCTCCTCGCCCACCGTCAGCAGGCCGACTGTCGGCTCGCGCACCTCCATCACCGCCGCACTGAACGCGGCGCCGAGGAAGGCGAACTGCACCAGGTGCTGGGGACGGACCTCGACGTTGGCGCCGACATCGAGGAAGAGGACCGGTTTCTTCGGCGAGGGAATCGGCACGGCGAGCGCGGGCCGCTGCACGCCCTTGAGGCGGCGCAGGCCGAAGGTGGCGGCGGCCATCGTCGCCCCGGTCGAGCCGAGGCTGACCATCGCCTGCGCATTGCCCTCGGCGACGTCGGCGGCGGCGCGCACCACCGAGGCCTCCTTGCGCTCGCGGACCGAGTGGACCGGGTCGTCTTCATTGCCGATCCATTCGGTGGTCGGGATCACCTCGACACCCTCGACGCCGGAGAGCCCGAGCGAGCGCTCCGGACCGAACACGCGCACGCCGATGCCGTCGGCCGCGGCGCGGCGGGCACCCTCGGCCAGTACGTCGAATCCCTGCTCCGCCCCGAAACCGTCCAGGGCGATCGTCACCGGGCGGCTTTGCGCCACGCTGACTAGGAGTCGGCGGTGGTCACCGTCGGGTCGGTGACTTTGTGGGAGACGACCTCGCGACCGGCGTAGGTGCCGCAGTTCTTGCAGACACGGTGCGGGAGCGCGGGCTCGTGGCAGCGCGGGCAACGACGCAGCGCGGGCTGCGCGGCCTTGTGCTGGGCGCGGCGCTTGTCGCGACGGGCGCTGGAGGTTCTCTTCTTCGGGACGGCCATGGGTCGCGGAATCCTAGCGGGTCAGTAGACCGCGCGCACCACGGCCAGGTCGTCGGCCTCCCAGGTGACCTCTCCACCGCTCCACGCGGCGAGGTCGGCGGCGGTCTCCGGGAAGTCCCAGTCGGGCGTCAGCGGGGTCACCTGCACGTCGGCCTTGACCACGTCGCCGATCACCAGCGCCCGCGACTGCTCGCGCACCCGGCGGAAGAGTTCCTCCTTCTGCGGCGCCCGCAGATGATGGATCGAGAGCACGCCGATCACCAGGTCCCAGGGCCCGTCGGGCAGTGGGTCCTCGATCCGCGCCAGCTGCACGTCGTCGTACACCTCGCGGGCGCGAAAGACCATGTCCGGGGAGGAGTCAAGCCCGATCACCCAACTGTCGGGATAGGCCTCGATCAGCCGCCGCGTCGTCTCGCCGGTGCCCATGCCGAGCTCCAGCACCCGCTCGGGGGCGAACGGGATCGCCGCGATCGCCCGTTCCTGCAGTTCGGCGTAACGGGGGATGTCGGCCCGGATCATCTCCAGGTAGCCGTCGGGTTTCCAGGTGAAATCGCTCATTAACTACTCTCGGAGTATGCCGACCGCACCAGAGACCGTCCTCGACATATCGCGCCTCAACCTCTCGCCCGGCGACGGCAAGCGCCTCGACCTGCCGGTCGAGCTGGCCCCGTTCGAGTTGGGCGGTCAGACCTACGTCGCCGACCCCGCCGCGCCGACCGTCCGCCTCGAGGCCTCCCGCCACTCCAGCGGCTTCGCCTTCAAGCTGAACTTCCCGGTCCACCTGGAAGGGCCGTGCATGCGCTGCCTCGAGCCCGCCGCCATCGACCTCGACGTCGAGGCCCGTGAGGTCGACACCTCGGGCACCGACGACATGGAGCTCCGCAGCCCCTACGTCGACGAAGACGAGCTCGACATCGGCCGCTGGGCCCACGACGCCGTGCTCCTCGCCGTCCCCACCCAGATCCTCTGCCGCCCCGACTGCCTCGGCCTGTGCCCCACCTGCGGCGAGCCCTTGAACGGCGCCGACCCGGCCGATCACGATCACGAGAAGCCGATCGACCCCCGGTGGTCGGCGCTGAAGGACCTGAAACTGGAGTAGTTCAAGCGGTTGCGTGGCGGGGCGGCTCGAGGTTCCGCTGATCGCTCACCTGAGCGGTGCAGGGAGAGATGCCCGGGGAGGCCCGAAACCTAGGGAGCCTGGTCGAGCTCGGGCGCGGGTTCTTCCTCGCGCCCTGCCAGACGGTCGCGGCCGCGCTGGACGGCTGCGAGGAACTTCTGCAGGTTGACTTCCAAGGTATTGAGGATCTCGTCGGCGTAGTCCTCGGCGCCGAGGCGGATTTCGCGCTCACGGTTGCGGGCGTCCTCGACGATCTCGTCGGCGGCGCGCTCGGCCTGTTTGGTGACCTCCTCGTCGGAGATCAGGCGGGCCTGCTGCTCGCGCGCCTCGCGGACGATGCGCTCGGCCTCGCGTTTGGCCTCCGCCAGCATCTCCTGGCGCTCCTTGACGATCCAACGCGCCTGCTTGATCTCCTCGGGGATCGTCGCGCGCATCTGATCGAGGAGGTCGTAGATCTCCTCGCGGTCGACGCGCACCTGATCCGTCAGCGGGACGGGGCGCGCGTTGTGAACTACGTCGTCAAGTTTGTCGATGAGGACCAGTACGTCCATAAGCGGTTCGTAAGCCTACGTGTATGCGGGGGTTTTGGCCAAGAAAGAGTATGCCTGGGCGAATTTGCAAGGAGATGCCCAGGAAGGGACGAGCGCAAACACCCTACCTTGCGGACCGGTCGCCGGTTCGGATCACCGGTCGGCGAGCCGCTCGGCGAGGGCGGTCGCGACCGGCGGCGGGACCAGATCGCCGACGTCGCCGCCGAAGGTCGCCATTTCCTTGACCCCGGTCGAGGAAAGAAAGCTGTAGTGCGGCGAGGCGATCACGTAGATGCTCTCGATGCCCGGGTCGAGCTTGCGGTTCAGCTGCGCCATCTCGAACTCGTACTCGAAGTCGGAGATCGCCCGCATCCCCTTGACGATCGCGTGGGCGTCGTTTTCGCGCGCGAACTCGACCAGCAGCGTCGCGAAGATCTGCACCTCGACGTTGCCGAGGTTGGCCGTCGCCGTCTCGATGAACGCCTTGCGCTCCTCCGCGGTGAACAGGGTTTTGTTCTTGCGCAGCGGGTTGTTGACGACGCCGACGACGACCTTGTCGAAGACGTTCGAGGTCCGGGTGATGATGTCGAGGTGGCCGTTGGTGACCGGGTCGTAGGTGCCCGGGCAGACGACGGTCCCGTTGCGTTCGCTCACTCGTCCTCCAGCGCGTAGATCGATACGTCCGCGGCCCCGTAGCGACGCTGCCGCAGCCGCTCCAGCGAGGCGATCGCGAGCGGGCGACGAGCGCCGCTCTCGACCACGGCGCGGCCGCCGGGGGCCAGCACGCCGGAGAGGTGCGTGTCCAATTGCCGGGCCACGAGGTCGGCGAGTTTATAGGGAGCATCGACGAAGACGAGGTCGTACCGGCCCCCGTCTGGGCGGTCGTTCGCGGCGAGCCAGGCCTCCGCGTCGGCCCGCACCAGCTCGGCGCGGTCCCGCAGTCCCAGGCGCTCGACGTTGCCGAGGGCCGGGCGCGTGTCGCGGTCGACCAGGGTCGCGCGGGCGGCGCCCCGGGAGAGCGCCTCGATCGCCAGGGCGCCCGTGCCGCAGTAGAGATCGAGGACCGTCGCGCCCTCCACCCGCCCCCCGAGGCTGGAGAAGACGGCCTCGCGGACCCGCTCGGAGGTCGGTCGCACCTTCCACCCGCGCGGCGCGACCAGCTGCTGGCCCTTCAGCTCTCCGGCGATCACTCGCATGTCGTCTCCGACATCAAAGCGGGATCGGGTCGGCGGCACCGGTGCCGAAGCGGCGGCGGGCAGCCTCGAGCAAGGGCCCGAGCTCCGGCGCCTCCAGCGAGCCGTGCTCGGCCGATAGCCGCACCACCTCGTCTTTGGCCTCGATCAGGAGCGCCTCGTCCTCCGGAAGCTGGGCGACGGTGAAGCGGGCGATGCCGCTCTGGCGGGTCCCCAGGATCTCCCCTTCGCCGCGCAGCAGCAGATCGACCTCGGCGAGCCGGAATCCGTCACTCGTCTCCTCCACGGCGGCCAGGCGCCGCTCCGCCATCCCCCCCGCGTCCCCGGCGAAGAGCAGGCACTGTGAGGGATGCTCGCCGCGCCCGACCCGCCCGCGCAGCTGGTGGAGCTGAGAGACGCCGAAGCGCTCGGCTCCCTCGATCAGCATCATCGTCGCGTTCGGCACGTCGATCCCGACCTCGATCACCGTCGTCGCCACCAGCACGTCGGTCTCGCCCTCGGCGAAGGCGCGCATCGCCTCCCCCTTCTCGTTCGGGTGCATCTGCCCGTGGAGGAGCCCCACGCGGAAGTCGCGTAACGGCCCGCGCCGCAGCCGCTCGGCCTCCTCCCCGGCTGCCTTGCCCCGGAGCTTCTCGGAGACCTCGACCAAGGGGCAGACGACGAACGCCTGGCGCCCCTCGGCGAGGCGCTCGCGCAGGAACTCGTAGGCGACCTCGCGCTCATCCTCGCCGACCACCCGCGTCATCACCGGTTTCCGACCCGCCGGCAGGTTGTGGAGCGCGGTCGTGTCGAGGTCCCCGTAGGCGGTCAGGGACAGGGTCCGCGGGATCGGCGTCGCCGTCATGTGGAGGACGTGCGGGGCCATCCCCTCGACGCCCTTGGAGTCGAGGGCGCGCCGCTGCTCGACGCCGAAGCGGTGCTGCTCGTCGACCACGCAGAGGCCGAGGCGTGCGAAGCGCACCGTCGGCTCGATCAGCGCGTGCGTCCCCAAGATCAGCCCCAGCTCGCCACTGGCGAGCTGGTTCAGGGCCTGTCGACGAACGCGAGCGGGCGTCGCTCCCGTCAGCAGCGCAAACGGAACGGCCTCGGCGGCCAAGAGCCGCCCGAGCGTGATCGCGTGCTGCTCGGCCAGCGTTTCGGTCGGCGCCATCAGGGCCGCCTGGTGGCCGGCTTCGAGCGCCCGCAACATCGCGTAGACGGCGACCACGGTCTTACCGGAGCCGACCTCGCCCATCAGGAGGCGCTGCATCGGCTCGCCCGAGTCGAGATCGCGGTCGATCTCGGCGAAAGCAGCTCGCTGGTCCTTCGTCGGCGCGAAGGGAAGCGAGGCGATCCAGCACTCGACCATCTCCCCCGGTCTGCCGAAGCGCGGCGCCGGGCGAGCGCGGCGGTGGGACGTTTTGCGCGTCGCGAGCAGCGCTTGATGGAGGAAGAGCTCTTCGAAACCGAGGCGCCGCCGGGCTTCCTCGAGCTGCCCGGGCGAGTCGGGGAAGTGGGCAGCGCGGATCGCCGACCCGACGGAGCCGAGCCCCTTCCTGACCTGGATCTCGACCGGCAGCCCCTCGATCGCATTGGGGGCGAGCTTCACCGCCTGCTCGGCCCATTCACGGATCTTCTTGGGCGCCAGGTCCTCGGTCGCCGGATGGACCGGGACGAACGAGCCGGAGCGCTCCTCGCCGGGCTCGTCGACCTCGCTCGCCCGCGCGACCAGCTCCCACTCCTGCACCGCCAGGCCTTTCGGGCTCCGCCTCCCGGTGATCAGGACCCGCGCCCCCTTTTCGAGTTTCCCGCTGACCCACGGCTGGTTGAACCAGGTCGCCCGCACCGAGTCCGATTCGTCGCCCACCCTGACCCCGACCATCGTCAGCTTCCCGCGCCGGAAGGGGCGCGGGGGGTTGCCCATCACCTCGACCAGCACGGTGCCCGTTTCGCCCGCGCCGAGCGTCTCCAACAGCCGGATCTGGCGATCGCGGTGGGAGTGCGGGAAGCGATAGAGGAGGTCGCCGACCGTGCCGATCCCGGCGCTCCGGGCCGCCTCGGCCAGCTTCGGCCCGACCCGGTCGAGCGCCTCGAGGCCCGCCTCGAGGACGCTCGGCCGCGGCCAGTGCACCGGCGCCGCGCGCAACTCGGCCCGCGTCGGCTCACCCGCTCCGGCGAAGCCGCGCACCGCTATTGCGCCGCGAGCAGCCACCACCAGCTGGGCTGGCCTCCCTCGTGCTTCTCGAGCTCGACACCCTCGGGGACGTGGGCGTCCACCTGGTCGAGCGGCAGCGGCGCCTCGGCGCCGCCGATCACGGTGACGATCTCCGCCTCGCCGTCGGCGGCGAGCAGCTCGATCGTCGCCTCCAGCGTCGACCCCGCCCCGCCCCAGGCGACGATCTCGCCCTCGACGAAGCCGACCGCGTCGCCGCGCTTGAAGCGTCCCTGGGCGTCGTCGCGGGCCGCCGGGGCGACGCCGCCGGTCGCCACGTCATCGAGCGCCGCTTCGACCCGCGCCGCGTTCTCGTCCAGCGCCGCACCCGGATCGAGCTCCACCAGCGCCAGCAGGCTCGCCTGCTGGGACTTGGCCGGGACCACGCGGGCGGGCTTCTCGGAGAGCTCGCAGGCGCGCTCGGCGGCCATGATCACGTTCGAGGAGCTCGGCAGGACGAGGATTTCCTCGGCCCCCGCACCATGGATCCCGGCGAGGAGCTCGGAAGTCGAGGGGTTCAGCGTCTCACCCCCCGGCACCACATCGGCGCCGAGCTCGGCGAAGAGGCGTTCGAGCCCCTTGCCGGCCGCCACCGCGACGACGCCGGTCCGCCCCGTCCCCAGACGAGCGTCGCGTTCGGCAACCTGCTGGCGCATGTCGGCGATGTCGACGTTGCCAACCTCGCCGACGCCGTCGAAGAGCCCCATCGCCGTCTCGGGCGCGTCGGTATGGACGTGCACCTTCAGCGTCGCTTCGTCGCCGACCACCAGGACCGAGTCGCCGAGCGCCTCCAGGCGCGGCAGGATCGCCCGGTCGTCGAGCCCCTCGCCGGAGACGATGAAGTTGGTGCAGTACCGGTAACGGCTGTCCTCGTGGTGGGGCCGGGTCAGCTTCGGCGGCTCGTGGTGGGCGACCTCGGGCAGCTCCGCCCCGTCGCCCTTCAGTCCGGCGACCACCCCGGCGAGGATCAGCACCAGGCCGTGGCCGCCTGCGTCGACGACGCCCGATTCGCGCAGCACCGCGAGCTGCTCGGGCGTCCGCGCCACCGCCCGCTCGCCATCGGCGATCGCCCGCTCCAACACCTCGGCGAGGATCGCGTCCTGCTGCTCTTCGGAGACGTCGGCGCCGAGCCGCTGTTTGTCGGCGGAGAGGTGGGCGAGCTGGCGGGTCAGCGAGTGGGCCATCTCGCGGAAGACGGTGAGCATCGTCCCCTCGGCCGGCTCGCGGACCGAGTCATAGGCGGCGTCGGCGGCCGAGGCGAAGGCGGCGGCGACCAGCAGCGGGTCGACCAGCTCCCCGGGACGTGAGGCGAGCTCCTCGGCGGCGCCGCGGACGATCTGGGACAGGATCACGCCGGAGTTCCCGCGCGCGCCCATCAGGGCGGCCCGCGCCAGCGTCTGGACGAGAACCGTGCGCCCGACCTCGTCGTCGCCGTCGACCCCGGACTCGTCGACCCGGTCGAGCTCATCGAGCACCGCGCGCAGCGTCATCGCCATGTTGTCGCCCGTGTCGCCGTCGGCGACCGGGAACACGTTCAGGTCGTTCACCTCCTGGCGCCGGGACTCGAGCGAGGCCAGAGCGGAGCTGACGACCCGCCTGAAGCGGGCAATCGATGGATCGGGCATTCGGCCTAAAAGCTAGCCACTGGGGGCGACGGCCGCCGTTGCGCACGATTCGAGAAGACAGCTGCCGACCGATTACGTACAGTCGCCGCCGCCGCAGTTATCGGTACCTTCACCGTCTCCACCCTCGGGTGGAGGACGATCCACCATCAATTTCCCCCCACGGGCCGATGAAAGGCCCCAGGAGCCGCCCTAGTCTCGTCCCAAAGCTCGGGCGCCACGAGTACCCCAGTCACGGAAGGAGACACATGCGCCGCTTTGCCACATGGACCACCGGACACCGGAAGACGGTGATCCTGGGCTGGATCGCCGCCCTGATCGTGATCGGGGGGATCGCCGGCAACGTCGGCTCCGACTTCTCGGAAGAATTCAAACTTCCGTCGTCCGATTCCACCGAAGCCTACGAACTGCTCGAAGACAGCTTCCCGCAGCAGTCCGGCGGCACCGCCACGATCGTCTTCAAGGCCGACGAAGGGGTCGATTCCCCGGCGGTCAAGAAGAAGATGGAAGGCGTCTTCAAGCAGGTGGAAGGCGAACCGCACGTCTCCGAAGTCGCCAGCCCTTACGGCGAAACCGGCGGCGCCGCGGCGATCTCCAAGGACGGCAAGATCGCCTACGCGACGATCCAGTACGACGTCGCCGGCAACAAGCTGAACAAGGACAGCACCAAAAGGATCATCAAGGACGCGCAGGGGGCGAGCGGCGAAGGCCTCGAAGTGGCGCTGGGCGGGCAGCCGGTCGAAGAAGCAAAGGAACAGACCGGCGATTCCTCCTTCGCGATCGGCCTGCTGGCGGCGATCATCATCCTCCTGCTCGCCTTCGGCTCCGTCGTCGCGATGGGTCTTCCGATCATCACCGCGCTGTTGGCCCTCGGCGTCGGCCTCAGCCTGGTGACCCTCGGAACCTGGATCTTCGACACGGCGGAATTCGCGCCGGTGCTGGCGCTGATGATCGGGCTCGGGGTCGGGATCGACTACGCGCTCTTCATCGTCACCCGCTTCCGCAACAACCTCGACGAGGGCTTCGAGCCGCGTGAGGCGGCGGTCAACGCGGTCGACACCGCGGGGCGCGCGGTCCTCTTCGCCGGGACGACGGTGATCATCGCCCTGATGGGGATGTTCCTCTTGAACATCACCTTCCTCTACGGCGTCGCCGTGGCGGCCGGGCTGTCGGTCCTGCTGACGATGATCGCCGCCCTGACGCTGCTGCCCGCGCTCCTGACCTGGGTCGGCCACCGGATCAACAAATGGAAGATCCCGGGGCTCTCGGCAGGCCGAAACACGATGCGCGAAGACACCAAGTGGTACGCCTGGAGCCGTTGGATCCAGAAGCGGCCGTGGATCGCCGCGATCGTCTCCGGCGGCGTCCTGCTGCTCCTCTGCGTCCCCACTCTCACCCTGCGCCTCGGGGTCAACGACGCAGGCACGAACCCGAAGGGCGAAACGACGCGGGAAGCGTACGACTTCCTCGCCGAAGGTTTCGGGCCTGGCTTCAACGGGCCCTTCACGGCGGTGGCGAAGCTGCCCAAGGGTGAAACTGCGGGCATCGAAGATCTCTGCTCGACGTTGAAGCAGGAAGAAGGAATCGCGTCGGTTACCGCAGTCACCTTCAACAAGAGCAAAACCGTCGGTCTCTGCCAGGCGTACCCCACCACCGCGCCGCAAAGTGCTGACACGACCGACACCCTCGATCACATTCGCAATGACGTGATCCCACCGATCGAGTCGAAAACGGGAGCGGTCCTGCACATGGGCGGCATCACCGCCGTCTTCGAGGACTTCGGCGACGCGATCTCCGAAAAGCTGCCCCTCTATATCGGTGTGGTGATCCTGCTCTCGGCGATCCTGCTGATGGCGGTGTTCCGGTCGGTGCTGGTGCCGCTGAAGGCGATCGTGATGAACCTGCTGTCGATCGGCGCCGCCTTCGGCATCGTCGTCGCGGTGTTCCAGCACGGTTGGGGGGCGAGCATCATCGGAGTCGAAGACACCGGCCCGATCATCGCCTTCTTCCCGATATTCCTGTTCTCGATCGTCTTCGGGCTCTCGATGGACTACGAGGTGTTCCTGATGTCCCGCATCCACGAGGAGTGGGAGCGCGACAAGGACGCGACCGAGGCCGTCACCCGCGGCCTGGCCCTCACCGGCCGGGTGATCACGGCGGCGGCGGCGATCATGATCACGGTGTTCGCCTCGTTCATGCTGACCGACGAACGGATCACCAAACTGTTCGGGCTCGGGCTCGCCTCGGCGGTCCTGGTCGACGCCCTGATCATCAGGTCGATCCTGGTCCCGGCGATCATGCAGATCTTCGGCAAGTCCGCCTGGTGGATGCCCGAGTGGCTCTCGAAGATCCT
>JAFDWG010000050.1 GCA_018268605.1 Actinomycetota bacterium
TGCAGCAGATCGAAGAGCGTGCCGGTGTATTCCATCTGCCCGTCGATCGGCACGCCGTGGACGATGTTCGCCCAGCCGACGCCCCAGAGCAGGGCGGGCGCGGCACTGCCGATCATCATCGCCCACTCCCAACCGCGCCGCCAACGGGGTGAGTCGTGCTTGCCCCAGAACTCGAAGGAGACGTTGCGGACGATCAGCGCGACGAGGATCAGGAAGAGCGCCAGGTAGAAGCCGGAGAAGAGGGTCGCGTACCACTGTGGGAAGGCGGCGAAGGTGGCGCCACCGGCGACCAGCAGCCAGACCTCGTTGCCGTCCCAGACCGGGCCGATCGTGTGGATGACGGCGCGCTTCTCGGCGTCGGTGCGGCCGACCGCGCGGATCAGCATCCCGACCCCGAAGTCGAACCCCTCGAGCACGAAGTAGCCGAGCCAGAGGATCGAGATGAGGACGAACCAGATGACCTGCAGGACGGTGTACTCAGGCATCGGGTCGCTCCTCTAGTAGGCCAGGGCCAGCTCCTGGCCCGGGTCCTCGGCTTTGCCGGCCTCTACCGGCCCTTTGCGCACGGCTTTCAGGAAGACGCGCCCGGCGATCACGGCCAGCACCCCGTAGAGGAGGGTGAAGCCGACCAGGGTGATCCAGATCTGCGCCGGGCCGACCGCCGGTGAGTTGGCGATGTCGGTCTTCAGCAGGCCGAAGACGACCCAGGGCTGGCGACCCATCTCGGTGAAGAGCCAGCCGGAGGCGCTCGCGACGAACGGTAGGGCGACGGCGGGGACGGCGAGGCGCAGGAACCACTTCGAGTCGCGCAGCTTCCCTTTCCGTTGCAGCCACCAGCCCCACGCGGCGAAGGCCAGCATCGCGAACGCGCAGCCGATCATCGCCCGCCAGGTCCAATAGGAGATCGCGACGATCGGCGTGTAATTGCCGGGGCCGTACTTGCGCTGGTATTCGCGGTTCAAGTTGTTGATCCCCTTGATCTCGCCCTGCGGGTAGCCGGTGGTGATCCAGGACAGGAGGTTGGGGATCTCGATGTTGCGGTTGAGGCCTTCCGGGTTCGACTTGAAGTCACCGGTGGCGAAGAGCGAGAGCCCGGCACCCTTTTCGGTGTTGAACGTCGCGTCGGCGGCGGCCATCTTCATCGGCTGCTGTTCGGTCATCAGGATCCCGTCGAAGTGGCCGACGATCACGGTGGCGATCGCGGCGAGGGTGACCAGCGGCAGCGCGATCTTCATCGCCCCGCCGAAGACCTGGGTCTCGCGGCCTTGGCGCAGGTGCCAGGCGGAGACCGCGATCAGGATCATCCCGGCGGTCAGGAGCGCGGCCAGCATCGTGTGGGCGAAGGCGTAGAGCGCGGTGTTGTTGAAGAGGACCGAGGCGATGTTCGTCAGCTCGGCTTTGCCCCCGGCCATCTTGTAGCCGACCGGGTGCTGCATCCAGGAGTTGGCAGCGAGGATGAAGTAGGCCGACAGGGCGGTCGATCCGGCGACGGCCCAGGCGCACGCCAGGTGCACCTTCTTCGACAGCCTCCCCCAGCCGAAGATCCAGAGACCGAGGAACGTCGACTCGACGAAGAAGGCGGCGAGCCCCTCCATTGCCAGCGGCGCGCCGAAGATGTCCCCGACGAAGCGCGAGTAGTTCGACCAGTTCATGCCGAACTGGAACTCCTGCACGATCCCGGTGGCGACGCCGAGGGCGAATGAGATCAGCATCAGCTTGCCCCAGAACCGGGTCGACCGCAGCCAGTGCTCCTCCCCGGTCCGATACCAGCGCGTCTGGAAGATCGCGACGCACAGCGCCAACCCGATCGTGACCGGCACGAAGATGAAGTGGTAGAGGGTGGTTATCCCGAATTGCCAGCGGGCGAGTTCAAGTGCGGTCATTGCTCGCCCGACGCTATGAACGGGCCGGGGGACCTCCATCCGGGGATTCCCACAACGCGGGGTGTGGGCGGCTGTCCAAGGTGCGGTCCCCGCCCTCAGACGTCGATCAGGTTGTTCTCCAGCGCGTAGCGGGTCAACTCTGGCCGCGTGGTCAGGCCGAGCTTCTGCTGGATGTGGGCGCGGTGAGTCTCCACGGTGCGGACGCTGAGGTCGAGCTGCTCGCCGATCTCGCGGTTGGTGTGGCCGAGCGCCATCAGCCGGAGGACGTCGGTCTCACGCGGGGAGAGGGCCTGGGGGGCGCCGTCGTCGGGGTCGCGGGAGAGGCCGGCGGTGACGGCGGCGGTGACGTAGCGCTCGCCTTTGGCGGCCGCGCGGACCGCCTCGACCAGCTCGAGGTGGGCGGCGTCCTTGAAGAGGTAGCCGAGCGCGCCGTCGTCGAGCGCGCGGCGAGCGAGGCCGATGTCGCGCTCCATCGTCAGCAGGACGACCTGCGTGTCGGGATGGTCCGCGCGCAGGCCGGCGACCAGGTCGACGCCGAGGCCGTCGGGCATGTTGACATCGAGGACGAGCACGTCGGGGGAGAAGTCGGCGACCGCCTGGCGGGCGCCCGCGACGTCGTCGGCCTCACCGGCCACCCGCAGGTCGGGCTGCGCCTCGAGCAACGCCCGCAGCGCCCCGCGGACCACGGCGTGGTCGTCCGCCAGCACCACCGCGATCTCCCGCTCGGCGTCCATCGCCCGCAGGGTAGCGCCACCGCTCCCCCGGGTGGGGGACGCATATATGTGGTGAACCACGGATGGAGACGAACACGCGAGTACTTACGGTCCGCCGATGCACGATGACTTCGAGCCGGCGCTGGACGCCCTGGAGTCCCTGGACGGCGCCACGCCGCGCCAGTTCGCGCGCGTCTTCATCGCCGGGACCGACGGCGGCGAGTCGCGACGCGACGCGCTCGCCCTGGCCTCGGTCCTCGCCGAGAGCGCCGAGGCGGTCACCTCGCCCGAGCGCGCCGACCTGGTCGTGGTCGGCTCGGCGCCCGACGGCCTCGCCGGGCGCGTCACCCTCGGCCTCGCCGAGCGACCCCTACTGGAAGGTTCCCCGAGCCCCGCGGCGGTCGCCCCGCGCGGGTTCGCCTACGCGGGGGAGCGGGCGCTGCGTCGGATCGCCGTCGGGCTCGACGGCGGCCGCGGGTCCCTCGAGGCACTCGAGACCGCCCACCGTCTCGCCCGCGCCCACGACGCCGGCCTCTGCCTGATCGGGGTCGCCGAGATCGAGCTGGGCGACGATCTCCCCCACGCCGACCCGCGCGAGCTGACGCGCCTCTCCCGCCACCTGTCCCTGGCGAGCGAGAGACTCGCGGGCGTCGAAGCCGACACCGAGCTGCGCGAAGGGATCCCCGATCGCGTCCTCATCGACCTCTCCGCCGAGGCCGACCTGCTGGTGCTCGGCTCCCGCACCACCTACGGGGGCGGCGGGCAGGTCGCGGTCGGCGAGGTCACCGCCCACGTCCTGCGTGGTGCCCGCTGTCCCACCCTTCTCGTCCCGGCGCCCTGAGCGCCGCCCCCTGCGGCAACACCGAAACGCTGCTTGTTGGCGCGACCGGATGGCGCGCCCGCCACTTCGGCAGAGCATCGGATCGGCAAATGAAAGTCGTACGAAGGGAGAGGGTCATGTCAGAGATAGCGGCGGAGGGGGCCGCCACCGAGAAGCCCAGGCTGAAGCGCAGCATGGGCGTCTGGATGGCGACCGCCCTGGTGATCGGAAACATGGTGGGGTCGGGGATCTTCCTGCTGCCCGCCTCGCTGGCCGGCGCCGCCGGCCCGATGTCGTTGGTCGCCTGGATCTTCACCGGGGCCGGGGCGATGCTGCTGGCGTTCGTCTTCTCCCGACTCGGGCGGGCGATGCCCCAGACCGGCGGGCCGTACGCCTACGCGCGGCGGGCCTTCGGCGACTTCATCGGCTTCCAGACCGCCTGGGGCTACTGGATCGCCGCCTGGGCCGGCAACGCCGCGATCGCGGTCGCCTTCGTCGGCTACCTGGCGGTCTTCTGGCCGAACCTCGAATCGAACAATCTGCTCGCCGCGCTGGTCGGGATCGGCGTGATCTGGCTGCTCACCGCGGTCAACATCATGGGCACGCGCGAGTCGGGCGCAGTCCAGGTGGTGACGACGATCCTCAAGTTCGTGCCGCTGGCGATCATCGGCGTGATCGGGCTCTTCTTCATCAAGGGATCGAACCTCACCCCGTTCGCCCCGCACGGGACCTGGAGCGCGATCTCGGCGGCGGCGCCGCTGACGCTCTGGGCGTTCATCGGGCTCGAGTCGGCGGCCGTCGCCGCGGGCGAGGTCCGCGACCCGGAGAAGAACGTCCCGCGCGCCACCATCTACGGCACGCTGGCGACGACGATCGTCTACATCCTCGGCACGATCGCGGTCATGGGCGTGATCCCGGCGACCGTGCTCGCCAACTCCACCAGCCCCTTCGCCGACGCCGCGGGCATCATGTTCGGCGGCAGCTGGGGCAAGGTGATCGCGCTGGTCGCCCTGATCTCCACCTTCGGCGCGCTGAACGGCTGGATCCTGCTGCAGGGGCGGGTGCCGCTGGCGGCCGCCGAAGACGGGCTCTTCCCGCCGCAGTTCGCCAAGGTCCACGGAAAGCGGAAGACCCCGGTCTTCGGCCTGGTCGTCTCCTCGATCCTGGTGTCCGGCCTGATGCTGATGAACTACACGAAGGGCCTGGTCGACGCCTTCACCTTCATCATCCTGCTGGCGACCTTGACCACCCTGGTGCCCTACGCCTACTCGGCGGCGGCCCAGGCGCAGCTCTACTTCACCGAACCCGACCTCTTCGAGGGCAAGCGGTTCATCCGCGACACGACGATCGCCGCACTGGCCTTCGCCTACTCGGTCTGGGCGATCACCGGCTCGGGCAAGGACATCATCGCCAAGGGATTCATCCTGCTGCTGGCCGGGATTCCCGTCTACGTGGCGATGAAGTGGTGGCAGTCGCGGCAGGCCGAGCGTGAGCATGCGGCGCTGGCCGCACCGCCCCCGCCAAGCGCCCGAGGCACCCACTCCGGGCCCCTCGCGGCGATGAAGGGGGAGCGCAAATGAGCGTCGACACCGGAACGCACACCGACGGGCGGGGGCAGACGGCCCCCGCCGCCCGGCTCGGCGTCCACTCCGAGGTCGGGACGCTACGGCGGGTGATGCTCCACCGTCCCGACCTCGAGCTGCGGCGGCTGACCCCGGCCAACAAGGATGACCTGCTCTTCGACGACGTCCTCTGGGTGAAGCGGGCGCGCCAGGAGCACGACGCCTTCGCCGACGCGCTCACCGAACGCGGCGTGGAGGTCCTCTACCTGCACGAGCTGCTGGCCGAGACGCTCGCCCTCCCGGTCGCCCGCGAGGAAGTGCTCGCCGGGACGATGGCGGGCGCGGGCCTCGGTACGCGCCTCGGGCGGTCGGTCGTCGACTGGCTCGGCGGCGTCGCGCCGGAGGAGCTGGCGCAGCGGCTGATCGGCGGCATCACCTACGAGGAGCTGCCGTTCGCGAGCGACTCGCTGGTCGCCCAGGTGGCGCGGCGCGACGGCTTCGTCCTGCCGCCGCTTCCCAACCACCTGTTCACCCGGGACACCTCGGCGTGGATCTTTGGCGGCGTCACCGTCCACTCGATGGCGAAGCCGGCACGCCGGCGCGAGGCGCTTCACCTCCACGCGATCTACCGCCACCACCCGCTGTTCGCCGACATCCCGCATGAGGTCTGGAGCGAGCAGATGGGCGGCCCGGCGCGGCTCGAGGGCGGGGACATCCTGGTGATCGGCAACGGCTGCGTCCTCGTCGGGATGGGCGAGCGCTCGACCCCGGCCGGGGTGGAGCTACTCGCCCACCGGCTCTTCGAGGCCGGCGCGGCGCGCGAGGTGATCGCCGTGGTGCTGCCGGCGCAGCGCTCCAGCATGCACCTGGACACGGTGATGACGATGGTCGACCGCGACGCCTTCACGGTCTATCCGGAGCTGCGCGACTCGATGGTCGGCTACACCCTCACGCCGGACGACGGCTCGGTCCGCGTCGCCCGCGAGCAGGAGCTCTTCGCCGCGATCGCGGCAGCGCTCGGGGTCGAGGCCCTGCGCCTCTTCCCCACCGGCGGGGACAGCTTCGAGGCCCAGCGCGAGCAGTGGGACGACGGCAACAACGTCCTCGCGCTCGAACCGGGCGTGGTGATGGCCTACGAGCGCAACGTCGACACCAACACGCTGCTGCGACACGAGGGGATCGAGGTGATCACGATCGCGGGCGCCGAGCTCGGCCGTGGCCGTGGCGGCCCGCGTTGCATGTCGTGTCCGGTCGAGCGGGACGCGGTCGAAGGAGGAGGAGCATGAGCACCGAGACGACCTCGCGACTGTCGGACTTCCTGCGGATCGCCGACCTCGATCGGACGGGGCTCGACGACCTGCTGAACCTGGCCGCGGCGCTGAAGGACCACCCCACCGCGATGCTCGACGAGCGGCGCGGCAAGACCGTCGGCTGCTACTTCAACAAGCCCTCGACCCGCACCCGCGTCTCCTTCGAGGCGGCGGCCAACCGGCTCGGGATGCTGCCGATCATGCTGCGTCCCGACGAGCTGCAGCTCGGTCGCGGGGAGCCGATCGCCGACACCGCCCGCGTCCTCGCCTCCTTCGTCGAGGCGATCGTCGTCCGCACCTTCGCCCAGGCGGATCTGGAGGAGATGGCGGCGGCGGCCGGCGTGCCGGTGATCAACGCGCTGACCGACGAGCACCACCCGTGCCAGGCGCTGGCCGACCTGCTGACCCTGCGGGAGCGCTTCGGGGAGCTCGAAGGGCTGCGGCTCGCATACGTCGGCGACGGCAACAACGTCGCCCATTCGCTGCTCGAGGCGGGCGCGCTGGCGGGCATGCAGGTCGCCGTCGCCTCGCCACCGGGCTACGAGCCCGACGCGGCGATCGTCGCGGGCGCCGAGGCGGTCGCGGCCGAGAACGGCGGCTCGGTGCGGGTCGTCACCGACCCGGCCGCCGCGGTGGAGCTCGCCGACGCCGTCTACACCGACGTCTGGGTCTCGATGGGTGAGGACGCCGAGCGCGACCGCCGCCTCCGCGACCTCGAGCCCTACCGCGTCGACGAGGCGCTGATGGCGAAGGCCTCCCCCCGTGCCGTCTTCATGCATTGCCTCCCGGCGCATCGCGGCGAGGAGGTGACGGCCGCCGTCATCGACGGCCCCACCTCGGTCGTCTTCCCTCAGGCGGCGAACCGGCTGCCGACCGAGGGAGCGGTGCTGGCGACGCTGGTCGGGCCTACCTGATCAGGGCGCGACCGGCGTCCGCGCCGAGACCACCCGGGTCCCCTTCTCCCCGAGGACGATGCGGACGGCATCGTCGAGGGCGCCGATCGCCGCGGGCTTGCCGGTGGACTCGGCGAAGCGGCAGGCGGCCTCGACCTTGGGGCCCATCGAGCCGGCGGCGAAGCTCATCTCCCGCAGCTGGTCCGCCTGGACCTGGCGCAGGGGGTGCTCGTCGGCGGCGCCCCAACCAAGGTAGACGGCGTCGACGTCGGTCAGCATCAACAGCATGTCGGCCTCGAGGCGGCGGGCGAGCAGGGCGGCGGTGAGGTCCTTGTCGACGACGCCCTCGACGCCCTGCAGCAGCCCGGCGGCGTCGACCGCGACCGGGACGCCGCCGCCGCCCGCGCAGATCACCAAGGCGCCGGACTCGACCAGCAGGCGCAGCGCACGCAGCTCGGAGATCGCCCGCGGCTCGGGCGAGGGGACGAGGCGCCGGTAGCGGTCGCCGTCGCGGCCGATGGTCCAGCCACGCTCGACCCGCAGTCGCGCCGCCTCGGTGCTCGAGTAGGTCGGGCCGATCGGCTTGGTCGGCTCGGCGAAGGCAGGGTCGTCGCGGTCGACGATGGTCTCGGTGAGGACGGTGACGATCTCCCGTTCGGGCAGACGGTTACGCAGCGCCACCTCCAGCAGGTGGCCGACCATGCCCTCGCTCTCGGCGCCGAGCACGTCCAACGGGTAGGGAGGGACCTTGCGGTAGCTCTCGCTCTGCAGGGCCAGAAGCCCCACCTGCGGGCCGTTGCCGTGGGTGATCACGACCTCGTGGGCGGACGCCAGCTCGGCCAGCCCGGCGACGGCGTCCTCGACGTGCCCGCGTTGCGTGGCGAAGTCGGCGGGCTCGCCGCGGTGAAGGAGCGCGTTGCCACCGAGGGCCACGATGATTCGCATGAGCGGATCGTCGCCTGGCCGCCCGGGCCCGCCATCGGCGTTTCACCACATCGGCCCCTGCGGGGAGCCGCGCGCGCCGGCAAACTGTCACCGTGGCCGACGCACCCCAGACCACCGTGGTCCTCGCCGATGACCACAATGTGATCCGCGCCGGGCTCCGCGCGATGCTCGAAGCGGAGGTCGACCTGCGGGTGATCGGCGAGGCGAGCGACGCCCCCGGCGCCGCCAAGCTGGCCGAAGACCGGCGCCCCGACGTCCTCGTCCTCGACCTCCAGATGCCCGGCGCCGAACCGCGCGCCGACATCCCCCGCCTCCGCGAGGCCGTCCCCGGCACGGCGATCGTCGTCCTCACCATGCAGAGCGATCCCCGGATCGCCCGCGACCTGATGCGCGCCGGCGCCTCGGCCTTCGTCCTCAAGCAGGCGGCGGAGCGCAACCTCGGCGAGGCGATCCGCACCGCCGCCTCCGGAGGCTCCTACGTCGACCCCCGCCTGGGCGGCGAGATGGCCAAGCTCGAGGCCGACCCGCTCGAGGAGCTCAGCGAGCGCGAGCTGGAGCTCCTCCGCCTCGTCGCGCTCGGGCACACCAACCGCGAGATCGGCGAGCAGCTCTTCCTCAGCGTCCGCGCGATCGAGGTCAACCGCGCCAAGCTGCTCGAAAAGATCGGCGTCGAGACCCGGCCCGAGCTGGTCCGCTTCGCGATCGCCAACCGGGTGATCGAGCCGGCGGGATGAGCTCCTAGCTCGAGCGGAGGGGCAGGGAGGCGCGGACGGTGGTGCCGTCGCCGGGGGCGCTGAGGAGGTCGATCGAGCCGCCGAGCATCTCGACCCGCTCGCGCATGCCGAGGAGGCCGCGGCCAGGGCCGGCGGAGAGGTCGAAGCCGGAGCCGTCGTCGCCGACCTCGATCTCGATCAGGCCTTCGGCGGTGCCGACGCGGACGGAGACCTGGCCGGCGGCGGCGTGCTTGACGACGTTGTTGAGGGCCTCTTGGACGAGGCGGTAGACGCCGCGCTCCTCGTCGCTGGTGAGGTCGGCCTCGAAGACGATCTCGGTGACGACCTCGAAGTCGCCGCGGTTCGAGGACTCTTCGGCGAGGGCCTCGAGGGCGGCGGGAAGGCCGAGGCGCTCGAGCGAGGCGGGGCGCAGGTCGTTGATCAGGCGGCTCAGCTCGGTGATCTGCTCCTCGAGGCCTTCGACGGTGCTTTCGGCGGCCCGTTCGAGTCGGTCCGCCCGATCCTCGCCGGGCGCCTGGAGGGCGGCGGCGAGGGTGATCCGCACCGCGGCCAGGGACTGGAGGACGCCGTCATGGAGCTCCTGCGCCCAGCGGCGCCGCTCGTCCTCGGAGACTTCGACCTGCTGCTGCAGCCGGCCGGCCTCGACCGACTGGGCGGTGCCGACGGCGATCGCCGCGGTCGCCGCGAAGGCCTGCAGCAGGCGCAGGTCCTCGTCGTCGAAGTCGCCGCCCGCTTCGCGGTCGAGCGCCACCAGGGTGCCGACGGCGCGACCGCGGAAGAGCAGCGGCACCACCAGCGCGGCCTCGGCGCCGAGGCGCTCGCGCAGGCGCGCCTCCGAGGGCGGCGTTCCCTGGTCGAGGTGCTGGGACACCCGTTCCTGCATCGCCGCCTGGAAGACCGCGTCGTCGGTGGGGATCGTCAGTTTCTCCACCTCCGGCCCGACCCGGCCGGCCTGGGCGGCGACGGCGAGGCGGTCCTTGCGCCGCAACAGCACCAGCACGCTGCGCGCCTCGACCAGCGCGCGGGCCCGCTTGACGACCAGGTCGAGGACCCGGTCGACGTCGGTCTCGCCGCCGACCGTGCGGGCGATGTCGGCGGAGGTTTCGGCCCGCCGCAGGGCGCGGGCGACTTCGGCCTCGCGCCGGCTGAGGTTGGTGTAGAGGCGGGCGTTCTCGATCGCGATCGCCGCCCAGGTCGCCAGCGTCCGCGCCGAGTCCTCGTCGTCGGCATCGAATTCGGCGCCGTCGGCTTTCTCGGTCATGTAGAGATTGCCGTAGACCTCGCCGCGGATCGTCACCGGGACCCCGAGGAAGCTGTGCATCGGTGGATGCCCGGGCGGGAAGCCGTAGGCGTGGGGGTGCGATTCGACGTCGGGGACGCGGAGCGGCTGCGGATGCCGGATCAGCTCCCCGAGCACGCCGCGGCCGCGCGGCAGCGGCCCGATCTCACGCCGAGTCTCGTCGTCGATGCCGAGGTAGATGAAGCGCTCCAGCTCCAGCCCCTCTTCGTCGAGGACTCCGAGCGCCGCGTACTCCGCCCCGGTCACCTCCCGCGCCGCCTCGACCACCGATCGCAGCACCGACTCCAGATCGAGCTCGGAGAGGAGCGTCGAGCCGACCTCGACCAGCCGGCGGAACCGATCGTCCCCCGGGCCGACAGCCTCTTTATCGGTGATGGACACATCCCCGAGTATCCCATCGGGCCCAGGTTGGGTGGGGAAATTGTCGTAACTAAAGACTCAGGTCCCGCCGTTCGAACAGGGCCATCCCGACGATCGCCAGGATCACGGCGAACGCCGAGAGCCCGACGAAGGCGACGGGGTCGATCCCGGTTTCGATCGCGTTCCCGTAGTACTTGAAGATCGAGGCGTAGCGCAGCGCGTCGAGGCCTTCGTCGAGCTTGCCGATCAGGTCGAGCACGTACATCGCGACCAGCGAGCCGGCGACGACGCCGGTCACCACGCTCGTCTTCAACGAGAGCCCGCAGACGACGACGGCAAGGCCGGCGCCGACCAGCGCCAGCGGCCAGACGGCGGCGAATCCGGCCAGAGCGTGGCCGACACCGAGGCCGCTCCCCGCGGCGACGCTGCCGAGCAGGCTGAGCACCAGGGTCAGGAGGAGGACGGCGGCGATCTCCACCGCGGCGGCGAGGAAGGCGCCGAGGCAGACGAGCGACCGGCGGACCGGCGCCGAGAGCACCACCTCGAGCCGACCGCTTTCGGCGGCGCCGCTGAGGTCGCTCGCCACCGCCCGGGCGGCCAGGTAGCCGACCGCCAGCGGCACGATCAGGCTCAGCATCTCCCCGTGCAGGTACTGCTCGACGTTGGAGAGCTCACCGATGCCGAACGCCTGCTTGAGGCCTTCCGGATACTTTTCGACGACTTCCGTCAGAGCGCCCTGCACCGAGGGATAGATCGCGACGATGAACGCCGACATCAGGCCCAGCGGCAGGCCCCAGGCGAGCGGCGAGCGGCGGCGCTCGCGGAGGTGAAACTCCACCAGGGAGGCGAGTGGCGACCTCATCGGCCCTCCCCCGCGTCCCCGTAGTAGCCGAGGAAGACCTCCTCGAGCGTCGGCCGGGAGATCTCCAGGTCGGTCACGTGGTGGGCGGCCAGGCTCTTCACCACCGGGTCGAGGTCCCCGGCGAAGCGGAAGCTGACGGCCCCGTCGTCGCGGGCGACGTCGCTGACCCCGTCGATCCGTTCGAGCTCATCGAGGCCGGCAGGGTCGGTGAATCGGACGCTGACCTTGCGGCGGGCGCGGCCGAGAAGGTCGGGCACGCGCTCGACCGCGACCAGCCTCGCGTCGCGAACGATCCCGACGCGGTCGCAGATCCGCTCGACCTCGTCGAGCTCGTGCGAGGAGAGGAACACGGTGGCGCCGCGCTCGCGTTCCTCGGCGACCAGGGCGAGGAATTCCTCCTGCATCATCGGGTCGAGGCCGCCGGTCGGCTCGTCGAGGATCAGCAGGTCGGGCCGGTGGAAGGCGGCGAGGATCAGGCCGATCTTCTGTCGATTGCCTCGCGAGAGCTCCCCCAGCGGACGGTCGAGGTCGGCTCGGAAGCGGTGGGCGAGCTCCTCCGCCCGGTCGGTCCCGGCGTCGCGGAGCCGCGCCAGCAGCCCGAGCGCCGCGCGACCGGTGGTCTCGCGGCCGAAGCCGAAATCGCCTGGCAGGTTGCCGACCAGCCGGCGGATCGCGACGCTGTCGCGCCTGCTGTCGAGGCCGAGGAGCCGCGCCGACCCGGAGGTCGGATGGACGAGGTCGAGGAGCGCCCGGATCGTCGTCGTCTTGCCCGCACCGTTGGGACCGAGGAAGCCGAAGACCTCGCCGGTCGGGACCTCCATCGTCAGCTCGGCGATGCCGTGCCCGCCCGGGTAGAGCTTGCTCAGCCGGTCGGTCTCGATCGCCGCGCCGCTCATCGGCCCGAACGCCGCCGCGCGAGCTCCGGCCCCGCGGCGAGGAAGGCGGCCGAGCCGGTCGACACCGAGATCTGGTTCGCTGCCCGCTCGGGGAGGGTCCGTCCGTAGGTGGTTTCACGCGCGGCGCCGTTGGCGACGGCGATCGCGGCGCCACCCGCCCAGGCGGCGATCCAGGCCTCGACCGTGCGCGCTCCGCACTCCTCGGATCGGTCCCGGCCGCATCTGCTCCTCCTGCCCATGTCCCAAGGCTAGGCGCGCCGAGCGGACCGCCCATCGTGGGAAAACCGCAGGATCGGCGACGGCTCCGCCCGGGGGTAACCGCCCTCGACCCTCTTACGATCGCGGCGATGAGATCGCGGGACCTGCCGAAGGGGATCGAACTGGCGCGGGCCGGGGCCCTCACCTTCGGCGGCCAGGTGGCCGTCGTCGGCGCGTTGGCGGCTTCCGTGGGGTGCTGCGCCGCCCGGATCGCGCGGGGGCGCCGGCCGGGGCCGGTGGCGACCGCGGGGCTCGCCGCGTGCGTCGCCTACATAGGAGTGGTCGAGCCGTGGATGCGCCACTGGGGGACCTACCCGGCGGGCCGCGACGAGCCGCTCCCCGGGGACGATGCGGTGCCGGACCCGGGGCTGGTGATCGAGCACGCGGTGGCGATCGAGGCGCCGGCCGAGCGGGTCTGGCCCTGGCTCGCGCAGATCGGCCAGGAGCGCGGCGGCTTCTACAGCTACGCGTGGTTGGAGAACCTCGCCGGCTGCCGGATGCGGAACGCCGACCGCATCCACCCCGAGTGGCAGCGGCGCGAGGTCGGCGACGAGGTCATGCTCCACCCGCTCGCTCCGGGGATGCCGGTGACGATCTTCGACCCGCCGCGCGCGCTCGGCCTCGAGGGCTGGGGCGTCTTCGTCCTCGAGCCGCTCGGGGCGGATCGCACGAGGCTCGTCGTCCGCGGGCGGATCCCGAAGGGGAGGCCGACGCTGGTCTACCGCCTCACGCTCGCGATCCCGCACTTCGTCATGGAGCGCAAGATGCTGCTCGGGATCAAGCGGCGGGCGGAGGCCGACCCTGCCTGAGGTGCGACCAACCCGGCGGGACCGCCGCCACCGCCACGTTCCGACCCGGCACGTCCATGGGCTGATCGTCCGCCGGCGCCACCGGCTGATCGCCGCGGGCGGGGTCTCGGCGCTCTTGGCGGTGCTCGGCCCGGGCCTCCTCGCCGGGCTCTCCGACGACGACCCGGCGGGGATCACCACCTACTCGATCCTCGGCGCCAAGTACGGCTACGAGCTGATCTGGGTGCTGGTCGTCTCGACGGCGGCGCTGATCGTCTTCCACGAGCTCGGGGTGCGGCTCGGCATCGTCACCGGCAAAGGGCTGCTCACCCTGGTGCGGGAGCGCTACGGCAAGCGCGCCGCGGGCGTCGTCCTCACCGCTCTGGTGGTCGCCAACACCGGCACGCTCTGCGCCGAGTTCGCCGGCGTCGCGGCGGCGATGCAGTTGCTCACCGGGATGAGCCGTTACGCCAGCGTGCCGATCGCCGCGGTGGCGGTCTCGGCGCTCGTGCTGCGGGAGAACTTCCGCCACGTCGAGCACGTCCTACTGGCGCTCGGCTCGGTCTTCGTCGCCTACATCGTCTCCGGGATCCTCGCCCACCCCGACTGGGGCGCGGCGGCGCGCGGCGCGGTCGTCCCCGAACTGCCGCTGAGCCGGGATGGCCTCCTGGTGGCGGTGGCGACCGTCGGCACCACCCTGGCGCCCTGGGGCCTCGCCTTCATCCAGTCCTACGCCGTCGACAAGCGCCTGAAGGTGAAAGACCTGCCCTACGAGCGGGTCGACGTGGTCGTCGGCGCGGTCCTCACCGGCGTGATCGGCTTCTTCGTCATCGTCGCCTGCGCCGCCACCCTCCACGCCGGCGGGATCGAAGTCGAAGACGCCCGCGACGCCGCCCGCGGCCTCGAGCCCCTCGCCGGATCCGCCGCCGCCACCCTCTTCGGCCTCGGCTTCCTCGGTGCCGCCCTCCTCGCCGCCGCGATCGTCCCCCTCTCCACCGCCTACTCGATCTCCGAGACCTTGGGCGACAAAGCCGACCTCGACGACACCTTCAGCGAGGCCCGCCCCTTCTACCTCAGCTTCGGCGCCGTCACGATCGTCGCCGCCGCCATCGTCCTCATCCCCGGCGCCCCCCTGATCCAGCTCCTCTTCCTCACCCAGGCCCTGAACGCCGTCCTCCTCCTGGTGCTGCTGCCGTTCCTGCGAAGGCTCGGCCGGGACGAGGAGCTGATGGGCGAGCACGCCCTCGGCCGCGGAGGTCGGATCGCGACGGGCGTGGCGCTTGCGCTGATCGCCGCGTCGGTGCTGGCGCTCGGAGTGTTGGTGGTGGTCTAAGGGCGGGGTCGGGATCGGATGTTGCCCCGGCCGCCCCGGCAGTCCTATGTCGGCCCAGGACGTGAGGGTCCCGTGTGAAAGTCCCTAGGGACGTGACGCTTCCGCCCGGAACTCCACA
>JAFDWG010000051.1 GCA_018268605.1 Actinomycetota bacterium
GGTCGCCAGTGGCGGGTCCCGGCGGCTCCTCAGTCGACGTAGGTGAGGTCTTTCGGGAGCGAGCTGAGGTTGCGCAGGCCGTCGTCGGTGATGACGACGAGGTCCTCGATCCGGACGCCGAGGTCGCCGGCGAGGTAGATACCGGGCTCGACCGTGACGACTTCGTTCGTCGCGAGGACGTCGTCGGAGCGGAGCGACAGACGTGGGCCCTCGTGGATGTCGAGGCCGACACCGTGGCCGAGGCCGTGCCCGAAATGGTCCTTGTGGCCGGCGGCGTCGATCACGTCACGGGCTGCCTTGTCCACGTCCTCGCCCTTGACGCCCGGGCGGATCGCCTCCATCGCGGCCTGGTGGGCCGCGAGCACGGTCTCGTAGACGCGGACCCCTTCCTCGCCGGGATCGCCCGTCGCGTAGGTGCGGGTGCCGTCGGAGCAGTAGCCGTCGAGCTTGGCGCCGTTGTCGAAGGTGACCAGCTCACCCTTCGGGATCACGCGGTCGCCGGGCTCGGCGTGGGGCTGGGCGCCGTTCGGGCCCGAGGCGACGATCGTGTCGAAGGAGAGCGTCCCGCCGCCGGCCCGGACGTGGGCCTCAAAAGCGGCGGCCACCGCGCGCTCGGTCCTACCGACGAAGCCTTCTTCGAGCGTCGCCTTCAGCGCCGCGTCTGCGAGCTTCGCCGCCTCGGCGATCGCCGCCAGCTCCTGGGCATCCTTCACCCTCCGCAGGGCCTCGACCGCGCCGCCGGCCGCGACCGCCTCGACCCCGTCGGGCAGTTTCTCCTCAAGTTTGGTCAGTGCGCGGACCGACATGTGGTCGTCCTCGAATCCGACCTTGCCTTCGAGCCGCTCGGCGATCCCGGCGAGCCAGTCGCCGGTGACGGTCACGGTCTCCCATTCGGAGACCTCGGCGACGGCGCGCTCGGTGTAGCGGAAGTCGGTGAGGAAGACGCGCAGTCCGGGGCCGCAGACGACGGCGCCGTTGGTGCCGGTGAATCCGGTGAGGTAGCGGACGTTGGTGAGGTCGGTGACCAGCATGCGATCGAGCTCGTGCTCGGCCAGTGCCGCCTCGAGGCGATCTCCTCGGCTCCGCATCAGGCAGCCACCCCGAGCTCCCGGGCGAGCACGCCGAGCGCCTCGCGGTATCCGTCGGCGCCCTTGCCGGAGATCTTCTCCACCACGAGCCCGTCGAACACCGAGACCTTGCGCCAGTCCTCGCGCGCCTCCACGTCGGAAAGGTGGACCTCCACCGCCGGCAAGGACGCGACCGCAAGCGCATCGGCGATCGCGCGGCTGTAATGCGTCCAGGCGCCGGCGTTGATCAGCGTCGCGTCGGCGACGTCGGGCACTCGGTGCAGGTACTCCACGAACTCCCCCTCGTGATTGGTCTGGAAGAAGATCGGTTCGAGCCCGGCCTCCCGCGCCCACCCCTCGATCTGATGCTCGAGCTCCGACAGCGACCCGCCCCCATAAAGCGCCGGATCCCGCCGCTCGAGGATGTCGAAGTTGACCCCGTGCAGGACGGCGACGCGGTTCCGGGTGGTGGCGGTCACGACGGCCACGATACTCAAGCGCCGCTGGCGCACCTCCCCCGCACCCCCTCCTGCGCGGTCGACCTTTCCGACCCCTCCCCCGGCCGCGGTGGATCAGGCTTGGAGCTCCCGTACCGCGGCCTCGACCTTGGCGGGGTCGACCAGTTGGCCGATACGGGGGGCGCCGGGCTCGTTCAGGAGGACGAAGCCGACGCCGGCGGCGGCGCGCTTCTTGTCGCGGCCGAGGGCGTCCATCACGGCCTCGACCTCGATCGGGACTTCGAGGCGCATCGGGAGGTTGTGGCGGGCCAAGATCTCCTCAACTTCGTCGCGGAGATCCGGGGCGTCGGAGAGGCGCAGGGCGGCGAGGAGGCCAAGGCCGACGGCCTCGCCATGGCGGTAGGCGGTGTAGCCGCTTGCCGACTCGATCGCGTGGCCGACGGTGTGGCCGAGGTTGAGGACGTTGCGCAGGCCGGTGTCCAGCTCGTCGGCGGCGACGATCGCGCACTTGTAGTTGGCGCAGGCGAAGACGACGTCGTCGAGGTCGGCGGGGTCGATGCGGTCGATCGTGCGGACCCGGTCCCAGAGGGAGCCGCCCGCCAGGAGGCCGGTCTTCAGCACCTCGACGAAGCCGGCGGCGAGCTCCTCGGGCGGCAGTGAGTCCAGGGTCTCGGTGTCGGAGATGACGGCGGCGGGCTGCTGGAAGGCGCCCGCGTAGTTCTTGCCCTCCGGCAGGTCGACGCCGGTCTTACCGCCGTAGGCCGAGTCGACCTGGGAGACGAGCGTCGTCGGCACCTGCACCACCGGTACGCCGCGCTGGTAGAGGTGCGCTGCGAGGCCGGCCAGGTCGCCGACGACGCCGCCGCCGAGCGCGACGACGTGGTCACCTCGGGTCACCCCGGCTCGCGCCATCTCGCGCAGCGCGCTCTCGCAGTTCGCCAGCGTCTTTGCGTCCTCTCCAGGCGGGATTTCGGCGCGGCCCGAGAGCGGCTCGACCCGGTCGCCGTAGAGCGGGCCGACGGTGCGGTCGGAGACCAGGAACCGACGGCTCTCGAGCGGCCACCAGCCGCAATCGATCAACCCGCGGCCGACCAGCACCGGGTACTCGCCGCCGGGGGCGCTCGCCCAGAGAAGCTTGGTCCCGGCGGGCAGCCCGGCGAGCTCGCGCAGCATCGGCAGGGCACGCCGGACGATGTTGCGGTCCCCCATGGGGACCACAGCGTCGGCCAACTGCTCGTAAAGCGGCAGACGCACGTCGAGGAGCCGGGAGACGTCCTCGGCAGAGCTCGCCAGCGGGCGGTCGGAGTGGGCGATGCGACGCCAGGCCTCGGTCGCGTCGACCTGCAGCCAGACCACCGTGTGGCGGCCCATCGCCTCGCGGATCCGCGGCGACAGCACGCTGCCGCCGCCGAGGGCGATCGCGCCGCCGTCGTCGGCGTTCTCCAGCAGCGACCCGACGACCTCGGACTCGCGGGCCCGGAAGCCCTCCTCCCCGTGCGCCTCGAACGCCTGCGGGATGGTCGAGCCGAAGCTCTCTTCCATCAGCTGGTCGATCTCGACCGTCGGCAGGCCTTCCTCGCGGGCCGCCCGCAGCGCGGTCGACTTCCCGGCCCCCATGAAGCCGACGAAGACGAGCGAAGGTTTCACCGCGCGTCGATCCGCGCCTTGTAGGCGTCGATCGCGGCGCGCACGTCGTCGATGTGGTCGCCGCCGAACTTCTCGCGGTAGGCCCGCGCCAGGGTCAGGCAGACCATCGCCTCGGCGACCACGGCGGCGGCCGGGACGACGGTCGAGTCGGTCCGCTCGCGCAGTGCCTGGGCCGGCTGGTGGGTGACGGTGTCGACCGAGCGCAGGGGTTTGGTCAGCGTCGAGATCGGCTTGATCGCCGCCCGCACCGACAGCGGCTGCCCGTTCGTCATCCCGCCCTCGAGGCCGCCGGCGCGGTTGGTTTCGCGGAAATAGCCGTCCTTCTCCGACCAGAAGATCTCGTCGTGGGCTTCCGAGCCAGGACGCCCCGCCACGTCCCACGCTTCGCCGATCGAGACGCCCTTGATCGACTGGATCGAGGCGACCGCCTGGGCGAGCCGCCCGTCGAGCCGGTCCTCCCAGGAGATGTGCGACCCGAGGCCCGGGACGAGCCCGAAGGCGATCACCTCGAAGGTGCCGCCGAGGCTCTCGTTGGCCTTCCGCAGGCGGTTGATCTCGGCGACCATCGCCTTCGAGGCCTCCTTGTCCAGGGTGCGGACAGGGTCGTCGTCGATTCCCGCGAAGTCGGCCGGCGTCAGGTCTTCGCGCTCCCCGGCGACCACCGAGGCGATCGAGGTCACGTGGCTGTGGACCTCGACGCCGAGCGCGGTGAGGAAGCCGCGGGCGATCGAGCCGGCGGCGACGCGCGCGGCGGTCTCGCGCGCACTGGCGCGCTCCAGGATGTTGCGGATGTCGGAGTGGCCGTATTTCTGGGACCCGACGAGGTCGGCGTGGCCGGGCCGCGGCAGGTGCACTTCTTCGGGCTCGAAGTCCTCAACCGGCCAGGGGTTCATCCGGTCTTCCCAGTTCTTGTAGTCGCGGTTGGCGACCAGCAGGGCGATCGGACTTCCCAGGGTCTTCCCGTGGCGGACGCCGGAGCGCACCTCGACGGTGTCGGTCTCGATCCGCATCCGCCCGCCGCGCCCGTGGCCGAGTTGGCGGCGCGCCATGTCGCGGTCGAGCGCCTCGCGGTCGAGCCGCAGCCCGGCGGGCATGCCCTCGACGATCGCGGTCAGCCCGGGACCGTGGGACTCCCCGGCGGTGGTGAAGCGAAATGCGGTCATGAGCGCCCTAGGCTATCGGCGGAGGGACGCCCCTCGGCGCGCGGTGGTGCGGCGGCCGCCTAGCCCCGACGGACGGCGGTGCGCATCGCCTCGATCGAGGGCTCCTCGCCGGTCCAGATCCGCAGCGAGAGCGCGCCCTGCTGCACGAGCATCTCCAGGCCGTCGACGACGGTGGCACCCGCGTCCTCCGCCGCGGCAAGCAGGGCGCTCGGCTCCTCCGTGTAGACCATGTCCAAGACCGTCTGGCCTGCCGCGAACGAATCAGGGGACAGCGGCAGCGCCTCGAAGGTGTCCTCTCCCGCGAGGCCTACCGCGGTCGTGTTGACGATCAGGGAATAGGCGGCGGGATCGGGGTCGGTGATGGTCCCCGCTCCAAGTTCGGCCGCGACGGTCGCCCCCCGATCCGCGGTGCGGTTCCACACGTCCACCGATGCCCCCTCGTCGACCAGGGCCCAGATCGCCGCGCGCGCGGCCCCGCCTGCGCCGAGGACGAGGACCCGCTCGCCGCGGAAGGAGCGTGGCAGCGACCGCAGCAGCCCGCCCGCGTCGGTGTTGTCGGCGACGATCCGCCCCTCGCGGAAGCTCAGCGTGTTGGCGGCGCCGATCGCCCGGGCACCCTCGCTCGCCTCGTCGGCCATCGCCAGCGCCGCCTCCTTGTGCGGCACGGTGATGTTGACGCCGGCGTATTCCTCGGCCACCGCCAGTTCGGCGACCGTCGCCTCGAAGTCCTCCGGCGCCACGTCGAGCGCCCCGTAGGTCCACTCGCCCGCCAACTTCATCTCCATCAGCGCCGCCGTCTGCATGTCCGGCGAGCGCGAGTGCGCCACCGGGTGCCCGATCACCGCCAGGCGCGGCACCTCAGTCCCCGCTCACTTGCAGGTGCTCGGCTCGTTGCCGCCGTTCTTTTCGCGTGCCCGTTCATAGCGGGCGGCGTCGGCGAGGAATTCTTCTTCGGTCTTGGCGAAGGCGAGTTCGTTGCACGAGTTCGGGTTGTTCACGTAGAAGAGGTATTCGGTCTTCGCCGGGTGCGCGGCGGCGTTCAACGCGGCGAGGCCAGGGCTGTTGATCGGCCCCGGCGGCAACCCCGCATGGGTGCGCGTGTTGTAGGGCGATTCGCTTTCCAGCTCCGACTGGGTCAGCGGCTTTTCGTAGTTGCCGGTGGCGAAGCGGATCGTCGAGTCGATCCCCAGCGTCATCCCTTCGTGCAGGCGGTTGTAGATCACCGAGGAGACCAGCTTGCGCTGCTTCGGCACGCCGGCCTCGCGTTCGATCATCGAGGCGATCGTGACCACGTCGAAAACCGTGAGATTTTTCGACTTGGCGTACTTCATGTTGACCTTCTTGATCTTTTTCTTGAAGTCCTGGAGCTGCAGGGCGACCAGGTTCTTGACCGGTTTGCGCGTGTTGTATTCCCAGGTGTCGGGATAGAGGAATCCCTCGAGGTTCTTGACGTTCTTGTCGCCGTATTCTTCGGGATTGAGGATCTTCGACTTCTTCGTCGCCTGCATGTAGTTGCCCTTGATCCCGTCTTCCTTCAGCAGTTTGGCGGTGATCGGGCGGCTCTGGCCCTCGGGGATGGTGACGTCGATGACGCCCGGCTTCGCCGCTTCGACCGGGGTCGTTTCCTTGGTCAGCTCGTCGATCGCGTCGCTGTAGCTCATGTCCTTCCTCATCACGTGCTTGCCCGCGATCAGGTTGGAGCGGTCGCCGGAGAGGGTGACGCGAGCCTGGAAGAAGGTCGAGCCGTCGATGATGAACCCGCTGGAGATGACGCCCTTCTTTTCCAGCAGTTCGCCGACTTCCCCGACGCTCGAGCCTTTCGGGATCTTCACCACGACCTTCCCGCTGCCTTCGCCGTGGAAGGGCTGGAAGAAGGCGTTCAGGAAGAGCAGGATGAGGATCAGGACGACGACGCCGAGCAGGCGGAACGGGTGGCGGAAGATCGAGCCGAGCGGGCCGCCGAAACGCCTGCCGCCGTCGTCGCCGTGGCGGCGCCCGGTGCGGGCGGCCCCCGCCATCGTCGGATCGCCGTCGTCATGGAAGGGCTCGTCGTCGTCGAACCAGTCGTCGTCGCGAGGCGGCGGCGGCTCCCAATCACCGGCACCGGTCTCCTCCAACGGCCGCGGCGGCGGCGCGAGGTGCTCACCGGTCGGCTGGTTGGGATCGGGACGAGGCACCTCCGCAGTATGGTCGCCCGGATCGACTCGTGGTGCGCTCGCGGTCGGCCCCTGCTGAGCTTCGGAGAGCGGCGGCAGCGGCTCCTCGACCGTCGCCGGCCCGGCAGCTTGGTGCTCGCCGGTGACGGGAGCCTTGGCGTTCGCGGCGGGGGTTTCGGCCGTCGGCGGTGAGGACGGAGCGACAGGCGATTCGGCGGTCAGGGACGCGGCCGGAGAATCGGCCGTGCGAGGCGGGGGCGGCGGGAGAGGAGATTCAGTCGTGGGAGGCCCGGCGGATGCGGCCGGAGATCCCGTCGTCGGCGGCGCGGCCGGCGCGGAGGGAGATTCGGGGCTCGGGGACGCTTCGCCCGCCGGTGGTGCCGGAGGGGTCGCCGCTTGCGCTGCCGCCGCTCCGCCCGTGGCGGCGCCCACAGCTCCCGCCGCGGCGGCTTTTCCTTTCCGCCGTCTCAAGAAGCCGCGTCTTCCCCGCTCGGCCTTCTCGCCCTCGGTGGGCGCTTTCCCGCCCGGCGCCCCGCCGGGCGGCGGCGGGGTCGGCTCGGCGGGCTCGTCCCAGAACTCCTGCTCGGGCGTCCGCGGGGGCGCGGGCGGTGGCGGCGGCGCTTTCGGCGCGCTCAGCGGCGGCGGATTCTTCTGGACCTTTTTGCCGCGCTTCTGGGCCCGCTTGGCTTCGCGTTCGCGCCGGCGTTCCTCCCGCTCGACCGCCGCGGGGTCGTTGGGGTCGAAGAGCGGATCGCCGCCGGGCGGGATGCCGCCTTTGCCGAGCTCGTCGCTCACGATTCGCCCCTCCGCGCGAGGTTGGTCAGGTAGTCCTCGAGGAGGTGCGCCGCCGCGAGCGAATCGCGCGCCGCGGTCGAGCCCGCGCGCCGACTGGCGTCGGCCATACGGCTGGTGAGGCGCTCGTCGTAGGTGTCGACCGGGATGTCCAGGAGGACGGAGAGTTCGTCGACGAACGTCCGCGCCAGCGCCGCCTGGCTCCCCTCCTCGCCGTTCAGGTGGACGGGCAGACCGACGACGACCCGCTCGACCTCCCGCTCTCCGACCAATGCCACCACCGAGGCCGGCTCGGGCGGTTCGATCACCGGGAGCGGCGTGGTGAGGGTTCCGGTCGGATCACAGATCGCGGCGCCGATCCGTACGGTGCCGTGGTCAAGGGCGAGCACGCGCAAGTAACTACCCCAACTTCCCCTCGACCATCGCGCGCGCCTCCGCCAGGGCGTCGTCGAGCTTCGCGGGATCTTTGCCGCCCGCCTGCGCCATGTCGTCGCGGCCGCCCCCGCCACCGCCGACGACACCTGCCGCGGCACGGACCAGCTCCGCCGCCGAAAGGCCCTTCTCCACCGCGCCCGGGCTCGCCAACGCGACCAGCGCGACCTTGTCGCTGGACCCACCGCCGAGCAGCTGGACGACCGGGTCGCCGAGCGAGGACTGGATGCGGTTGGCGACGTCGAGGAGCCCCTTCTGGTCGCCGAGCTCGGTCGCCGCGATCAGCACCTTGACGCCGCCGATCTCGGTCGCCGTCGCGCCTAGGCGCTTGGCTTCCTCGCCGAGCGCCTGTCCCTGCGCCTTCTGGGCGCCCGCGCTCGCCTCCTTCAGCTGCTCCGCCGCCCGGCGCGCGGCAGCGAGTGGGTCCTGCGGGTTGCCCAGCAGCTCGCCGACCTCGCGCAGCCCGCCGTCGCGCTCGCGGAAGTAGTCCGATGCGGCGGGGCCGGTGATCGCCTCGATGCGGCGCACGTTGGCCGCGCTCGAGCCCTCCGCGGTCAACTTGAAGATCCCGATCTCGGCGGTGTTTGCGACGTGCGTGCCGCCGCAGAGCTCACGCGAGACGCCGTCGATCTCCACCACCCGCACCCACTCGCCGTATTTCTCGCCGAAGAGGGCCATCGCGCCGAGCGCTTCGGCCTCCGCCCGCTCCATCTCCAGCCAGCGGACCGGCGCGCTCGCCGCGATCCACTCGTTGACACGGTCCTCGACGTCGCGCAGCTCCTCCGGGGAGAGCGACTGGCCGTGGGTGAAGTCAAAGCGCAGTTTGTCCGGACGGACCGCCGATCCCGCCTGGCGGACGTGAGTGCCGAGCCGCTCGCGCAGCGCCGCGTGCAGCAGGTGGGTCGCGGTGTGGTTGCGCATCGTCGCGTGGCGGGTCTGGCGGTCGACGACCGCCTCCACCTCAGCATCAACCGGCATCTCCTCTGCTCCCTCGCGGCCCGGCCCATGGTCACCGGAGATCTCCGGCCCGCGCTCACGCGTCCGGGGATGCCGGACACCGATCTCGAGCACCTGGTCATTGCCCACGCGGTACACCTCGAGGACCTCGGCTTCCTCGCCGCTCGACCAACGCACCAGACCGGAGTCGGCGACCTGCCCGCCGCCCTCGGCGTAGAAGGGACTCGTCTCCAGCTTCAGCAGCGCCCGGTCGCCACCCGGCGCGAAGGCGGCCACGCCGGTCGTCGCGGTCAGCGTCTCGTAGCCGACGAAGTTGCTCGGCGAGGTCGCCGCGGCGAACTCCTGGACGCGCTCGTGGGTGTTCTCGGAGCCGTGCGCGGTCGCCGCCCCGGTACGGGCGCGGGTGCGCTGTTCCTCCATCAGCTCGGCGAAGCCGTCGTCGTCGACCGCCAGGCCCTGCTCGGCGAGCAGCTCCTTGGTCAGGTCGTAGGGGAAACCGTAGGTGTCGTGCAGTTTGAAGGCGTCGGCCGCGTCGATCCAGGAGGTCCCGGACTCGCGCGCTTCGGCGACCAGGCGCTCCAGCATCTCCTGCCCCCGCACCAGCGTGCGGCCGAAGCTCTCCTCCTCGTCATTGACCCAGCGGGCGATGTTCTCCCGTTCGGCGACGAGCTCCGGGTAGACGTCCCCCATCAGCTCGATCACCCGCTCGGAGAAGCGGCCGAGCCACGGCGCCTCCAGCCCTAGCGTGTTCCCCTGCTGGATCGCGCGCCGCATGATCCGCCGCAGGATGTAGCCACGGTCCTCGTTGGAGGGAACGACCCCGTCGGCGATCAGGAAGGCGGCGCCGCGGGAGTGGTCGGCGACGATCCGCATCGCCCGCGTCACCGCCTCGCTCTCCTCGTACTTATGCCCGGAGAGCTGCTCGGCGAGGTCGATCAGCGGCCGCACATGATCGACGTCATAGACCGACTCGACGTCCTGGAGGATCGCCGCCATCCGGTCGAGCCCCATGCCGGTGTCGATGTTCTTCATCGGCAGCTCGGTGAGCGTCCCGTCCTCGTGGAGGTCGTAGGACATGAAGACGTGGTTCCAGAACTCGAGGAAGCGCTCGCCCTCGTCGCCCGGGCGTTCGTCGACGGTGCCGAAGTCGAGGCCGCGGTCGAGGTAGAGCTCCGAGCAAGGGCCGCACGGCCCGGTCGGCCCGCCCTGCCAGAAGTTGTCCTCGCGGCCGAGCTGGACGATCCGCTCGGCGGGCACGCCGGTCTCTTCCCAGATCGCGATCGCCTCGGTGTCCGGACCGAGCCCAAGCTCCTCGTCGCCGCCGAAGACCGTCACCCAGATCTTCTCCGGGTCCATGCCGAAGCCTTCGGTTGCGAGCTGCCAGCCCCAGGGGATCGACTCCGCCTTGAAGTAGTCGCCGAAGCTCCAGTTGCCGAGCATCTCGAAGAAGGTCAGGTGCCGGGCGGTGTTGCCGACCTCCTCGATGTCGGTCGTGCGGAAGCATTTCTGCACGTCGGCCAGGCGCGGCGCGGGTGGCGTTTCCTGGCCGAGGAAGTAGGGCTTGAACGGCTGCATCCCGGCGGTCGTGAGCAGCACCGTCGGGTCGAGCACCGAGGGCACGAGCGAGGCCGAGGGGACGATCTTGTGTCCCCGCTCCGCGAAGAAGGCGAGGTAGGTGTCGCGGATTTGTTGGGCCTTCATGAGGGAGAGCCTACGGTTTGCTGACAGTTCGTGTGTCGTATGTAATAAGGACGCGCGGCGGTCAGCGGGTGATCGTGCCGTGGCCGACGATCGTCTCGCCGTCCATCAGCACCGCGGTCTGGCCCGGCGAGGCGGCGGTGAAGGGCTCCTCGAGCTGCAACTCGAGAGCGTCGTGGCGGCCCGGAGCGGCGGTGCCGACGGTCGCCGGCAGGGTCGCCGAGTGATAGCGGAGGCGGACGTTGTCGACCCGGGAGCCGTCCCGGTGGAGGACCGCGTCGCGGACCCAGATGCGTCGCGTTTCCAGTTCCTCGCGACTACCGACGGTGACCGTGTTGGCGACCGCGTCGGTGGCGACGACGTACCCCGGCTCGTTCAGGGAAACGCCGATTCCCCGGCGCTGGCCGACGGTGAAGTTGTGGTGGCCGCGATGGCGCCCGAGGGTGCGGCCGGAGCGGTCGACGACCGCGCCCTCGCGGTCGACCAGGTTGCCGTGGCGGCGCAGGAAGCCGGTCTTGCCCTGTCCGGCGAGGAAGCAAAGGTCCTGGGACTCTGGCTTCTTCGCGACTGCGAGACCGTGCCGGGCGGCGACCGCGCGGACCTCGTCCTTGGTCATGTCGGTGAGCGGGAAGCCGAGCCGCGCGAGCAGCTCCGGCGGCAGCGCGGCGAGCATGTAGCTCTGGTCCTTGGCGGCGTCGGCGCCGGTGGCGAGCAGCGGCCCGTCGGAGTCCCAGGCGATCCGCGCGTAGTGGCCGGTGAGAAGCCGCGTCGCCCCGAGCCGCTCCGCGAGGTCGAGCATCGCCGCCAGCCGCACTTCGCCGTTGCAGAGGATGCAGGGGTTCGGCGTCTGGCCTTCGGCGTAGCCGTTGACGAAGCGGTCGACGACACGGCGGCGGAAGTCCGCCTCGAGGTCGAGGGTGAAGTGCGGGATGTCGAGCGAGTGGGCGACCGCGCGAGCGCCCAAGACCGCCTCGGGAGAACAGCACGCCTTGGTGCCGTCCGTCTCGGGATCGGCCCAGAGCTTGACCGTGATGGCGACGACATCCGCCCCACGCTCCCGTTCCAGAAGAGCCGCGACCGCCGAGTCGACGCCACCGGACACGGCAACCGCGACGCGCTCGTGGGACCGGACTCGCCCACCTTCACTGGCATTTAAGTTGGGCGAGTCCGGTCCCACTCCAGGCGCAGTCGACGGGTCCAGCGGCAGGCTCGACGCGGCGGCGGCGCTCAGCGCCCTGTGGAGGGCGTCGGTGGCGAGTTGCGCGGCGTGGCGCTTGGCGGGCTGCAGGCCGCCCAGGAGGGCTTCGGTGTCGTCGATCGAGATGCTCGCGGCCTCGAGGACGGTGGCGCCGTCGATGGTTTCGGCGAGGGCAGCGGTGGCGGCGCGGGTCGCGCCGCAGCCCTCGGTGTCGAAGGTGACCTCCGCGATGCGGCCGCCGTCGATGGTCAGGGACAGGCGGGAGAGGTCGCCGCAGGCGGCGCCACCGGCGGCGCCGGTGAAGGCGTCGTCGGGGGCGGGGCCGCGACGGGTCTCATCGCGAAGGAAGTGGTCGAAGAGCTCCCGATCCATCGGACAAAGGGTACGGAGTGAGGATCAGGTGCAGGTCGGAGGCGACCTCGTCGGCCTGCTCCTGGATCTGATGCCAGGTGATCCGGGCGGTGGTGAAACGTTCGGCGGTGAGGATGCGATCGCGTTCCCGGTCGTCCTGGAAGGCCTTCTTGGTCCCGTGCGCCCCTCCCCCGTCGAGCTCGATCGCCACCTTGCGGTCCTCCCAGAGCGCGTCGACTTCATAGAAGCGGCCGCGGACGGCGAGGTGGGCGTTCATCCGTGGCCTCGGCAGGCGGAAGCGATCGATCAGGGCCAAGAACGCCTCCTCGAGGTCGTTGCGGGTGATCCCGACCGGTTCACCGGTAGCCAAACGGGCGAGCAGGGCCGTCCCCGGGCGCCCCGGATACCTCTCCAACAGGTCCGGGACCGACAGCCGCACCCGGTAGCCACGCACTTCCATCTCGTTCCAAGCCCGCTCGACTTCCCGTTCGTCGAGCATCCCCGCCAGGTCGAACATCGTCCGCGCCACCCCCGTCACCGGAATACCCCACCTGATCCCGACCTCATCTGGGGGAAGCGAGACTTGATGAACGACGAGACGTGGGCGACCTCTAGCGTGTCGTGCGCGAGTCACTTCTGGCCAGATGCTCCACCGAGGCACGATTCCCCATAGCTGACCCGCCGACCGATGGCTCAGGACGGCTTCAGGTCCGAAAGCGAGAACGGCAGCCATCCACCGTCCTTCCAACGTCACGCTCCGGTGTCCGACGGCGTAGACCCCTCGGTGCAGGACGTGTAGGGCACCGCGGTTGATCCGTCCCGTGATCATCTTCGCGGTCATCCCGAGCCGGATCAGCTGCCAGCGCGCTATGACACCGTGCTGCCGACCGGCCCACCCCGCCATCTGCGTCTCACGTTGATGCCCTGTGAGGGCGCGAATCTGCGGCGCGTCTTCCATGACGCCGACGCTGGCAGGGAAATGCGCGCGGTTGGCGCGTGGAACGTGCCAACTTTGGGAAGAAAGTCAGCTCCAGCCCGCCGGTACCGCCTCTAGCTTTGATCCCTTCATAAGAAGGTGGGCGCCCTGCTCGCGGTCCCAAGGGACCGAAAGACAAAAGCTCCCGAGCCGTTTGTGTTGGGTCAAACGGTGAGACGGCTCTCGCACGGGCTCGAGCTTGGAGACACCGTAGCACCGGGGGACCGGTGGGAAGCAGCCTCAGTAATCGGAGACGTCGAGGTTGCTGAGATGCATCTCGGCCTCGCTCCAGCGATCGCCTGGGACGCAGAGGAAGATTTCGCCGTGACCGAACCGGTCGGGCTCCCAGTCGGCGGTCAGGGCCGCCTCGATCCCGGCCTCCTCCAGGGCCTGGTACCAGGCGCGCGCGGTGCGCAGATCGCCGAACTCCCGCACCACCTCCCACCCTTCGAAGCGCGGATCGGCGACGTGGACCGGCGTCTGTCCCGGCCCGGGGCCGGAGCTGAACCTGCGGGGAATCCAGTCCCGCAGGCCCATCTCAGTGTCCGGCTTTACCGGGTTTGTGGATGGCGACGCCGACCTCGCGCAGCTGGACCGCGTCGACCGGCGCGGGCGCGCCGACCATGAGGTCGAAGCCGGAGGCGGTCTTCGGGAAGGCGATCACGTCGCGGATCGTCTCGACGCCCGCAAGGCGCTGGACGAGCCGGTCGATGCCGTAGGCGATGCCGCCGTGCGGCGGGGCCCCGTAGCGAAGCGCCTCGAGCAGGAAGCCGAAGCGGGCCTCGGCAGTCTCGGCGTCGATTCCGAGGACGGAGAAGACCTGCTGCTGGACCTCGGCGTCATGGATACGGATCGAGCCGCCGCCGATCTCCTGGCCGTTCCAGACGACGTCGTAGGCCTTGGACAGCGCCGCGCCCGGATCGCTCGGGTTGAACTCCCCGGCCGGCGCGGTGAATGGATGGTGCATCGCGTCGAAGCGCTTCTCCACCTCGTCGTAGAGGAAGAGCGGGAAGTCGACGATCCACACCAGCCGGTTCTCCGACACGTCGATCAGGCCGAACTTCTCGCCGAGGTCGAGGCGCATCTGTCCGAGAACCGCGTCGACCACCGGGCGCTTGTCGGCGACCAGCAGGAGGAGGTCGCCCTCCTCGGCGCCGAGCAGGCGGTTCAGCTCGGCCAGCTCGGCCTCGCTGAGGAACTTTGCCGTCGGCGAGCGCCAGCCGTCGCCCTCCCGGAACGCCCAGACGAGGCCTTTGGCGCCGAGCTCCTGGGCGCGGGAGATGAAGCCGTCGAGGTCTCTGCGGGGGACCTCGCGCTTGCCCGCGTTGATGCCGCGGATCGAACCGCCGGACTCGAGCACCGACTTGAAGACTTTGAACTCGGTCGCTCCGAGCGCTGAGCCGAGGTCGACCAGCTCGAGGCCGAAGCGCAGGTCCGGCCGATCGGTCCCGAAGCGGTCGAGCGCCTCCTTGTAGGGCATCCGCTGCATCGGGATCTCGACGTCCGGCCCGCCGACCTCCTTGAAGACCTGTTTAAGCATCCGTTCGTTGACCGCGATCACGTCGTCGACCTCGACGAAGGACATCTCCACGTCGAGCTGCGTGAACTCGGCCTGGCGATCGGCGCGCGTCGCCTCGTCGCGGAAGCAGCGGGCGATCTGGAAGTAACGCTCGAAGCCGCTCACCATCAACAGCTGCTTGAAGAGCTGCGGGGACTGCGGCAGCGCGTAGAAGGAGCCCTGCTGCTGGCG
>JAFDWG010000052.1 GCA_018268605.1 Actinomycetota bacterium
GCTTCAGGCGGTAGGACAGGGTGTTCTCGTGGACGAACAGCTCGGCGGCGGTCTGGCGGACCTTGCGCTGATTGCGGAAGTACGCGGTCAGGGTCGCCACCAGATCCGTGTGCTGATCGGCGTCGTAGGCGATCAGTTCGCCGAGGGTCGCTTTGGCGATGCTCTCGAGCGCGTCGAGGTCGGCCGGGAACCAGCGGGCGAAGCCATCGTCGGACCCGAATCTGATCACCCTCTGCCCCGGTGCGCGACCGGCGCAGGCCAACGACCACAGCGCCTCGCGACGGGCGAGGTCGAGCTGTCCCCGATTCGCGATCACGGAGCTGATGCCCACCATGATGTCGAGATCCTGGACGACTGCTTCGAGGGCGTGGGTCTGGTCGGCGATATGAAGGACATATAGCTCGTCCTGCCGGAGGATCAGGTGCTTGATCCCGCGGTCGCGGAGGCGACGATGGAGGTCGTCGTCGTCGATGGTCCCGGTGGTGCCCCGCAAAGCGGCGAGCACCAACGGGTCGTCGCGTCGAAGATCCTCCTGCTCGAGCCGCACCGCGGCTCCCTCTGCGGTGAGGTTGCCGGTCATCAGCTCCGCCAATGCCTCGGCGCCGTGGCGGCGGTATGCCTCATGCTGGCGGTACTCATCGAGAACCTCCAGGGCGGCCACGGTGGCGATGTGTTGGAGGGCGGAAAGACCGGCAGGCTCCACGCCTTCCTGTTCGATCGCGATCAGGAAGGCGGCGATCCGGTGCCCGACCGGGATCGGCAGCGCGTACCCGCCATCGATGATCACGCGGTCCCCGCCCCCCTCGTTGAGGGCGTCGATGTCGAGGTCGGGGGGCACCCACGGCCACTCCGCGAGGACCGGGTATCCGGCGCCCGAGACGAGCGCCAATCGGTAGCCCGACGCATCTTCCATCTCCGCGAAGCGGGTCCTCGTCCCGGCCCTGATCCCGTCCCTGAGGCGCAGCGTCTCGAGGATCTGCAGGTGCCGGACCAGGCGACGCTGCGCGGAGCGTTGGCCGGCGTTCGCGACCAGGTGGGAGATCGCCACGAACGGCGTCTCCTTCGGGATCCGCAAGATCGGCAGGTCCGCCTTCTCGGCGGCCTCGAGCATCTCGGTCCTTACCGGCGGGGTCCTGCCGCCGACGCCGAGCGCCACGACCCCATGTTCGGCCAGGCGCTCCACGTAACGGGCCTGCTCGAAGCCTGCCGAAGGGACGCCGAAGCCGTTGACGATCAGCATTTCGCCGCGCTCGAGCCAGGGGCCCGGGTCCTCGAGCTCGGACACGTGTGCCCACTCGATCCGGTGCTCCAGCCCTCCGGCGCCCGCGAGCACCTCGATGCCGAGGTGGGTCATGGCGACCAGATCCGAGACGCGCAGCCCTCCTTCGCCCTCCTCCCGTAGGGGAGAATCCTTCTTCAACGTTGGCGATCGATTCACGGGCATGACGACGGTCGAATTCAGTGATTGTCTAAATCCACAAGCAGGCCCGGAAATTGTATCTAGCCAGACAATGGATGTCGGTACCTGCGGGAGGTACGTTCGGCCCCATGCGAGGAGATGTTCGCTCCGTTGGCGTGCTGACGGGATCGCCGGCCGGATCCGAGGTCCCCCTTTTCGACGTGCGGACGCGAACCGGTCTCGAATCGATCCGGGCGGTGCGCGATCGCTTCCTCGAGGACAGTGAGACCGACCTCTCGGGCATCCGTCCCCGGATCGCTCAATCGTGGCGCCGTTGCGCGGCGATGAGGGTCGATCCCGACGGTCCGATCGAGGTGGACGAGTCGGCCCGACTCGACGAGCAGACCCTGCACTGCGCGGCGCCCTACGTGCGAGAGCTCGAAGCGATCGCGATCGATGCGGGCGGTGTGGCGACCGTGATCTCCCCGCAGGGCGCCCTGATCAGCGACATCACCCCGGCGGCCGCCGATCTGCACCCCAGAGGACGCATCCTGCTGGAGGAGGTATGCGGCACCAACGGGGACGGAACCGCACTTGAGGACGGACGTAGCGGCTGGGTCTACGCACCCGAGCACTTTCGTGCCGACATGCAGACGACCGGTTGCTTCTCGGCCCTCGTGCGTGATCCCTTCCGCGACAACGTCCGCGCCTGCATCACCTTGACGCTGCCCGAATCCGTGCTGCTCGCCTCCGACCCGGGCGTCATCGCGCTGATGGTCCAGGGCGCGGCCACAAAGATCTCCCAGGAGCTCGCCGCGCGCTCCGCGCCGCGCGAGCAGATGCTCTTCGCCGAGTACCTGAAGGTGACCCGGCGGCAGCGCAACGGAGCCATCCTGGCGACCGACGGGAAGAACACGATGGTCAGCGACCAGGCCCTCGAGCTGTTGCGGAAGGACGACTTCGCGGCCATCTCGAGCTATGCGCAGGAGGCGCTCAGGTCGCGGCGCCCGATCAAGCACGACGTGACCCTCAGCGGCGGTCGCCTGGTGCACCTCCAGGTTTCGATGGCCGGGGAGGAGTCAGACCCCCTCGGCGCGATCGTCTTGGTCAAGTCGACCACCGAAGAGGTCGCCGCAACCTCCGGCGGGGCCCGTGCCGTGGCCGCCAACTCGCCCACGGGGTCACCGGTCTTCGCCGATCTCGTCGGCGGCAGTCAGGAGTTCCGTCTCGGCGTCCAGATGGCCACCGCCGCCGTCGAGCAGGCGCGCCCGGCCCACCTCATCGGCGAGGCGGGCAGCGGCAAGCGCGCTTTGGCCACGCGGATCGCCGAAGCCTGGTGCGACCGGGTCCGGACCTTCGACTGCGCTGTCACCGGCGATGATGGATCGTCGATCGCCACCGGGGTCGAGGCTCACCTCGATGGGGGCGGGGCTGTGATCCTGCGCGATGTGGACGGCCTCTCGGCGAGTGCGGGGGCGGCTCTGAACGACCTCTTCGCTCGGTTGGAGCGGCCACGCGTGGTACTGACGCTGCAGCGACCGAAGACCCAGGCGCTGGCTTTGATCTCGACCCTGGACAGCGTCGAGGTCGCCTTACCACCCCTGCGGACCCGGCGCGAGGACATTCCCGCGATGGCCGAACGCTTCATCGCCGACATCACCGCAAAGCGGCCGTCCCCGCGGCTCCTCTACGTTCTCGCCCAGGCCGAATGGCCTGGCAACGTGGCGCAGCTGAAGTCGGCCGTCGAGCATGCGGCCATGGCCGCCCGAGGTCCCGAGGTGTGCGCCGACGACCTTCCACAGGGCTTCAACGGCGGGGTCAGCGACGGTTGCCTGCGGCGGTTGGAGGAGGTGGAGCTGCACGAGCTTCGCGCAGCTCTGGCAGAGGCGGGTGGCAATCGGACCCGCGCCGCCGACATCCTCCAGATCGGACGCTCGACCCTGTATCGGCGGCTGGACTCCTACCGGCGCCGCGGCATCGTCATCTAGGGCCGGCGCGGGGGGCCCGACCCTGTTTCACGATGACACATACGGGTGCATGTCGGCCTCCATACGGTTCGCGCAAAAGGGAGATGTCGGCATCCAGCCAAGCACCAGCTGACGGAGATCGAGGAACGAATGGCACAACTCAACGAGGTACTTTCCGCCGCCCGGCCGGACGCCGCGGCAGCTTCCGCGGGCAGGTCGGGCCCGCTCAATGTCGGCTTCATCGGCTGCGGTCACGTCAGCGGCGAGTACCTTCAGAGCTGTCCGATGCATCCGGAGATCACGGCGTACGCCTGTGCCGATCTCGACCGCGGACTCGCCGAGAAGCAGGCCCGCGAGCACGGCGTTCCACATGCTTACTCTCCGGACGAGCTTCTTGCCGATCCAGACGTGGAGCTCGTCGTCAACCTCACTCCGCCCACGGTCCATGCCGAGGTCTCCTTGGGGGCGATCGCGGCCGGTAAGCACGTCTTCTCCGAGAAGCCGCTCGCCCCGACGCTGGAGGAGGGTCGCGAGATCCTCGACGCCGCCGAGAAGGCGGGCGTCCTCGTCGGCTGCGCGCCGTCGACCCATCTCGGGGGGCCACTGCAGACGCTGCGCAAGGTCGTCGATGACGGCTGGGTGGGGGAACCGCGCGCCGCCACCAGCTTCTTCAGCTTCCGCGGCGGTGAGTACTGGCACCCCAACATCGACCCGTTCTACGCCAAAGGCGCCGGGCCGATGCTCGACATCGGTTGCTACCTGATCACCAGCCTGATCAACATCTTCGGTCCGGCTTCGCGAGTCGCTGCGGTGACGAAGCAGTTCGATCAGACCCGGCCGCGGCCGGGCGGTACCCCCGGCGTCGACGACATCAAGATCGAGGTCGCGACCCACGCGGCGGGCACGATCGAGTTCGAGTCGGGCCCGGTGGTGACCCTGTTCACCAGCTGGGAGATGTGGGCGTCCAAACTTCCGTTCATCGAGATCTACGGCACCCAGGGCACCGTCAGCGTCCCTTACGACGACGTCTGGGGTGGCCAGCCGATGGTGCGGCGAGGCCAGGCGAGCGATCTCGCCTACATCCCGACGGCGCCGGGGGGCGGCGATTGGCGGGAGGCGCCGCCGACCCACAACAACGAGGCCCACCGTGCGGTGGCGCTCGCCGATCAGGCAAGCGCGGTCCGCCTCGGGACCCCGTTCCGCGCGAGCGGCGAGCTCGCCTACCACACCCTGGAGATCATGCTCGCCTACGACGAGTCGTCGGAACGCAACGAACACGTGCAGATCGCCAGCACCTGCGAGAAGCCCGCGGCCCTGCCTCCCGTCGCCGCCGGTGAGCCGGTGAGCTTCCGATGAGCACTCCGATGCGGGTCGGCGTCATCGGCTGCGGCCACGTCAGCGACGAGTATCTCGAGCAGGCGGCCAACTACCCGCGCCAGGTCGAGGTGATCGCCTGCGCCGCTCGCAATCGGGCGGTGGCGGAGGAGAAAGCCGAGAAATTCGCGATCCCGCGCGCCTACACCCCAGAGGAGATGCTCGCCGATCCCGACGTCGAGCTGGTCGTCAATCTGACCACCCCCACCGCCCATACCGAGGTGACCATGGCGGCGATCGCGGCGGGCAAGCACGTCTATACCGAGAAGCCCTTCGCCCTTTCGTTGGCGGAGGCCGACCAGATCGTCGCCGCGGCCGCGGCCGCGGGCGTCCAGGTCGGCTGCGCGCCCGCCACCTTCCTCTCGGGAGCGTTCCAGACCGCCCGCAAGACGATCGACGACGGCTGGATCGGTGATCCGGTCGCCGCGACGGCGTTCTTCACCTGCCGCGGCTACGAGTACTGGCACCCCAACATCGACCCGTTCTACGAACCCGGAGGGGGGCCGATGCTGGATCTCGGTCCGTATCTGGTCACCGTGCTGGTCAACCTGTTCGGCCCGGCCACGCGGGTCGATGCGCTGACCAAGCGGGTCTCGAAGACGCGGCCGCGGCCGCAAGGCACGCCGAGGGCCGAGACCGGTGACATCGAGGTCAAGGTCTCCACCCACGACGCCGGCAACATCGAGTTCGCCTCGGGGCCGGTCGCCACCGTGATCACCAGCTGGGAGATGTGGGCATCGCGGCTTCCCTACGTCGAGATCTACGGGACCGAAGGGTCGCTCTCGGTCCCCTTCGTCACCGAGTCCGGGGCCGAGCCGCTGGTGCGGCGAGGGGAACCGGCCGACCTCGGCTACGTGCCGCCGGAACCTGGCGGCGGTGAGTGGATCGAGATCGGGATGACGCACCGCGCCGACACCTTGCGGGCTGTCGCCCTGGCCGATATGGCCGATGCGATCCGAACCGGTCGCTCCTTCCGGGCAAACAGCGAATTCGCCTACCACGCGCTCGAGATCATGCTGGCGTTCGACCAGGCGTCCCGGCGCGGTGAGCACGTCACGATCGGCAGCACTTGCGAGCGGCCCGACCCGCTGCCGACCGTCGACGCAGGCGAGCCGGTCCGCCTCTGACGGTGGTTCGTCCCGAACTGACACAGGGAAGACGTCCAGTTGATTGCCACGATGGGAGCGATGAATTCCGCAATGGATGGAGATGACCGATGAGGCTGGTTTCCTACCGCGCCGACGAAACGCTGCGTCCCGGCGTGATCATCGACGATGACGTCTTCGACGTGGGCCGGCTGCTCGGCGCTGCGGACGGCGATGTGGCGTCCGGCACCGGCTCGGTGAAGGCGCTGCTCGAGACGCACGGTGAGGATCTGCCCGGTCTCGCCGCGACCCTGCAGGATGCCGCCGCAGATACAAGCGCCGCCAAGGTCGGCCCGCGGGCCGAGGTGGCCCTCGGCCCGCCGGTCCCCGACGCCGCCAAGGTCCTGTGCATCGGGATCAACTACAAAGGCCACGCCACCGAGACGAAACGGGAGCTGCCCAAGTTCCCCGACGTCTTCTGCAAGTTCGCCAGCAGCCTGGTCGGTCCGACCGACGACATGCAGCTCACGGGAGTCAGTCCGAAGATGGACTACGAGGTCGAGCTCGCCGTCGTGATCGGCAGGCCCTGCCGCAACGTCGCCGCGGCGGAGGCGATCGACAAGGTGGCCGGCGCGATGGTCCTCAACGACACCAGCGCCCGCGACCTGCAGTTCAACGCAACCCAGTGGACGCCGGGCAAGGCGATCGACGACTCGACTCCCTGCGGGCCGGCGCTGGTCACCCTCGACGAGATCGGTGACCTACAGGCGCTGGAGCTGGCGACCCGGGTCAACGGTGAGGAGCGGCAGCGGTCGGACACCAGCCGGATGATCTTCACCGTCGCCGAGATCATCGCCTACATCTCCACCTTCCTGCAGCTGAATCCCGGCGACGTGATCAGCACCGGGACCCCGGAAGGGATCGGCAGCCGGATGGATCCGCCGACCTTCCTCGCCGCCGGCGACGAGGTCGAGGTCGAGGTCGAGGGCCTCGGCACCCTGCGCAACACCGTTCGATAACACAGGACTCAACGAAAGAGCACATAGATGACCGACGCGACCGGATCGACCACCGCAGACGTGAGCTTCGCCGCCCCGATCCGCAAGGGGCCGAGGGGACACCTGCTGCTGCCGGGCGGCTTCGGCAGGTCAACCCTGTCGATGGGTGACTCGACGCCGTTCGTCGCGCGGGGCGAGGGCTACCGCATCTGGGACAACAGCGGTCGCGAGTTGATCGACGCCAACAACAACTTCACCGTCGCCGTCCATGGCCACGCCCATCCGGAGATCATCGAGGCGGCGGAGGGCGCCCTGCGCAACGGCTCGAGCTTCGGCCTGCCGAATCCCTACGAGTGGGACCACGCCGAGGTGCTGCTAGAGCGGCTGCCGTGGCTGGACCAGGTTCGCTATGTGAACTCCGGCACCGAGGCCGTGATGACGGCGATCCGGGTGGCCCGCGCGGCCACCGGGCGTGACGGCACGATCATGCTCAAGGGCAGCTACCACGGGACCTCCGACACCGCCCTCGTCGCCGGCGGCGGCAACTACCTGCGCGGCGTGCCGCAAGGCGTCATCGATGACGTCACGGTGTTGCCGCTGAACGACATCGACGCTCTGCGCGAGGCGGTCGAGCGCGATCCTGAGCGCTACGCGACGCTGGTGATGGACCTGCTGCCGAACCGCGCCGGGCTCGTCTCGATCACGCCGGAGTTCGCCGCCGCGGCGCGTGAGCTGACCGCCGCCCACGAGATCGCGCTGATCTTCGACGAAGTGATCAGCTTCCGGCTCGGCTACAACGGCCTCGGGGCCGTGTATGGCATCGAGCCCGACATGGTCACCCTGGGCAAGGTGGTCGGCGGCGGCTTCCCGGTCGGCGCGGTCGTCGGCCGCGAGGAGCTGATGCGGGAGCTGTCCGTCGAGGTGCCGAAGTTCCTCGAGCACGGCGGGACCTTCTCCGGCAACCCGGTAAGCATGGCCGCGGGCGCCGCCTCGTTGCAGCTCCTCGACGCGGCATCGATCGACCGCCTCAACTCGCTGGGGGACCAGGTGCGCGGCTCGATCGAGGCACGGGTCGCCCCGGTCGGCTGGGAGGTCCGCGGTCGCGGCTCGATCTTCCGTCCCTTCGTCAAGGGCGCCGAGAGGATGGACGCCGATCTCCAGCGGCGTCTCTGGTGGGCCGCCTACGAGCGTGGCGTCCTGTTGATGCAGACCAACTGCGCGGCGCTGTCGACGCCGATGACCGACGAGGTGGTGGTCGACCTCGGCGACCGCCTCACGGCCGCCGTCCTCGAGGTCGCCGACCGGGCGGACGGCTGAGTCCGATGACGGATCCAGGGCTCCATCGCGTCGCCGTCGTCGGCCTCGGCAAGCTCGGCCTCCTGTTCGTCGAGCGCCTGGCCCGGCGCCAGGACATGGAGCTCGTCGCCGCGGTCGACACCGATCCGAACAAGGTCGGGCGCAAGCTCGACGACATCGTCGGCCGTCACACCGGCTTCGATCTCGTCGTCGAGGACTCGCTCGATGCAGTCGTGAGGGCGGACGTAGTCCTGGTCGCCACCGCATCCCGCCTCACGGTCGTCGCCGACATGCTCGAGGAGCTCGCCAAGCTCGGCGTCGACATCGTCTCCACCTGCGAGGAGCTCGGCTACCCCTGGCGCGAGTTTCCCGACGAGAGCCGGCACCTCGACCAGGTGTTTCGCGAGCACGGGGTGTCGGTCGTCGGTTGCGGCTCGAACCCCGGCTTCCTGATGGACTTCCTGCCGCTCAACTTCGCCTTCGGGCTCGAGCGCATCGATTCGATCTCGATCGCCCGGGCGCTGGACATGCGTCCTCATCGGCCGGAGCGGCTGACGCGATTCGGCCTGGGGCTGACCGAGAAGGAGTTTGCCGCGCTGGATCCGAAGCCGACCGGACACGTCGGTTTCACCCAGTCGATGGACTGCATCGCCGACGTGCTCGGGTGGGAGCTCGATGAGCGGGTCGAGTCGGAGGTCAGCCCGCTGATCTTCGCGACCGAGCCGCGGGCGGGCGAGCACGTCACCATCGAGCGTGGGACGGTGGCCGTGATCGAGCATTCGGCCTACGCGGTGCGCGACGACGAGAAGGTGATCCGCTTGTCCTCCTACTTCGGCTTCCACACCGAAGGCGATCCGATCTTCCACGGCGACGTCTACGAGATCTCGGCCAGCGACCACCCGATCCGGATCGAGATGGCGCCGAACTGGAGCCCCTTCACCGGCACGCCCTCCGTCGTGGTCAACATGGTCGGGCCGATCCGCGACGCCGAACCGGGCCTGCGGTCGGTGATCGACTTCCCGGTCACGGCCTTGGCCGCCTCCGGCCGCGGGGTCAGCGCGGTCTCGCCCTTGCCGGTCGACGACCCGCTGGTCTCGATGGTGCACCCGTGACCGGCGAGCCTATGCGCGGAAAGCGGGTGCTGGTGACCGGTGCCAGCTCAGGGGTCGGCGAAGCCACCGCCCGCGCCTTTGCCGCCGAAGGGGCTTCCGTGGCACTGCTCGCGCGACGCGCCGATCGCCTCGAGGCGATCGGCGAGGAGCTCGGCGACGACGCCCACGGGTTCCCCGTCGACGTGTCGGACGCCGACGCGGTGGCCACCGCCGTGGCGGCCGCGAACGAGGCGCTCGGCGGCCTCGACGTGGCGGTCAACGCGGCCGGGATCGCCCACGAGGCGAGTCTGAAGGACATCGCTCCGGCCGACTGGCGGCAGATGATCGACGTCAACCTCTCGGGCACGTTCTACGTCGCCCGCGAGGCGGCTCTGCTGATGCTCGCCGCCGGGGACGGATCGATCGTCAACATCGGCTCCGACCTGGCGAGCATGGGCCACGCGGGTTTCGCCCACTACGGCGCCGCCAAGGCCGGTGTCGTCGGGCTGACCAAGAACCTGGCGGCGGAGCTCGCTCCGACCGTACGCGTGAACGTCGTCTGTCCCGGGCCGATCGACACGCCGATGATGGAAGCGGAGCTCGCTCACGCCGAGGACCCGGAGGCGGCGCGACGGGAAGGGATGGCGGGCGTGCCGATGGGTCGCTTTGCCGCTCCGGAGGAAATCGTCGCGGCGATCCGCCTGTTCGCCGTCGAAGCGCCGTTCGCCACCGGGGCGGTGCTGCCGGTGGACGGCGGGACCACCGTCGTCTGAGCGACACGGCGTCGCGTCCGACCAAGATGGAGAAGGGGAAATGAACGGAAACGGAAACGGAAACAGTGAGCTTCGCAGCGCCAAGTGGTTCGCCCCACGTGACCTGACGGGCTTCGTCCACCGCACCGCGATCCAGGCCGAGGGCATCTCCCAGTACGCCCTTTCCGGCAAACCGGTGATCGGGATCTGCAACTCGTGGTCGGAGCTCGTCAACTGCAACATCCACTTCCGCGGTCTCGCCGAGTCGGTCAAGCGCGGAGTCCTGCAGGCGGGCGGTCTGCCGCTGGAGTTCCCGACGCTCTCCCTGGGCGAGAGCCTGATGAAACCCTCGGCGATGCTCTACCGCAACCTGATGTCGATGGACGTCGAGGAGTCGATCCGCTCTTATCCCCTCGACGCCGTGGTCCTGCTCGGGGGCTGCGACAAGACCGTCCCGGCCCAGCTGATGGGGGCGGCCAGCGCCGACGTGCCGGCGATCATGATCACCGGCGGGCCGCAGCAGCCCTCGTTCTTCCGCGGCCGCGAACGGGGCGTGGGCACCGACACCTGGCGCTACGCCGACGATCTTCGCGCCGGTCGGATGACGCAGGCGGAGTTCGACGAGCTCGAGGCCGGCCATAAGCCTTCGGCGGGCCATTGCAGCGAGATGGGCACGGCCTCGACGATGACCTCGCTGACCGAGGCACTCGGCATGTGCCTGCCTGGCACCGCCTCGATCCCGGCCGTCGACGCGCGGCGCAGTCAAGCCGCTGAGGCGACCGGGCGGCGGGCCGTCGAGCTTGCCCAGGAGGGCCCCCGGCCGAGCGAGGTGATCACCGCCGAGGCGCTCGACAACGCGATCACCCTGCTGATGGCGATCGGCGGTTCGACCAACGCGGTGCCGCACCTGCTCGCGATCGCGGGTCGGCTCGGCATCGACCTGACGCTGAGCCGCTTCCACGAAATTGCCGAGCGCACCCCGCGCATCGTCAACGTGCGGCCCTCGGGCGAGCACCTGGTCCTGCAGCTGTTCCACGCCGGCGGCATCCAGGCGGTGCTCGCCGAGCTTGCGCCGCTGCTTCACACCGACGCGCTCACGGTCACCGGGCGGACGCTCGGCGACGGTCTGGAGGGTGCCGCCGAGCCCGACCTGGAGGTCATCAGCCGGCTTGGCGAGCCGTTCGACCAGGCGGGCGGCGTCGCCGTGGTGCGTGGCTCGCTGGCCCCGGACGGCGCCGTGATCAAGCGCAGCGCCGCCTCGCCGGAGCTGCTGCGCCACCGCGGCCCGGCCGTCGTCTTCGAGAACATCTACGACCTCGGTGCGCGGATCGAAGACCCCGACCTCGACGTCACCGCCGACTCCGTTCTGGTGCTGCGAGACAGCGGGCCGATCGGCGCCCCCGGGATGCCGGAGTGGGGGATGCTGCCGATCCCGGCGAAGCTGCTGAAGGAAGGCGTCCGCGACATGGTCAGGGTTTCCGACGCCCGTATGAGCGGTACCGCCTTCGGCACCGCCGTCCTCCACGTCGCCCCGGAGTCCGCCGCCGGCGGTCCTCTGGCCGCGGTCCGCGACGGCGACCCGATCGTCCTCGACGTCGAGGAGCAGCGCCTCGACCTGGACATTCCCGCGGAGGAGATCTCGCGGCGACTTTCGGCGGCCGAGGCCGCAAAACCCAAGTACCGCCGCGGTTACGGGAAGCTGTTCCTAGACCACGTCACCCAGGCCGACCAGGGATGCGATTTCGACTTCCTTCGCTGGCTTCCGGACGAGGAGGGTCAGCGTGAGCCCTACGGTTTCCTGACCGGCTGGCAAGGAGGTTGGTGAGTTGAGCGACGGGACCAGAAACGGCGCGCGCTTCCGCATCGCCGTCGATACCGGCGGCACGTTCACCGACGTCGTCGTCAGCGGCGACGACGGCACGCTCGGCGTCGGCAAGTCACTGACGACCTACGGACGCGTGTTCGACGGCTTCAAGGGCGCGGTCGACCGCGCCGCCGAGACGCTCGGCCGCGGCGGCGACGAGGTTCTCCGCGCCGCCGACGTGATCGTCTACGGCACCACGCACGCGACCAACGCCGTGCTGACCGGCCGCACCGCCCGCACCGCGCTGCTGGTGACCGCGGGCTTCGCCGACACGCTGACCCTGCGCGAGGGGGGTCGTCGCAACGTCTTCGACTCCCACGCCGCCTACCCGCCGCCCTACATCCCGCGCCGCCTCACCTTCGAGCTGCGCGAGCGCGTCTCCGCCGAGGGCGACGTGCTGACGCCGCTCGACGAGGACCACGCCCGCGAGGTGATCGCCTCGCTCGCCGACCACGACGTCGAGGCGGTTGCCGTGACGCTTCTCTGGTCGATCGCCGACGACCGCCACGAGCGCCGCGTCGGCGAGCTGATCGAGGAGCTCCTGCCGGGTACCGACTACACGCTCTCGGTCCATGCCAACCCCTCTCTGCGCGAGTACCGCCGCGCGTCGGCCGCCTCGATCGACGCCTCGCTGAAGCGCCTGATGGCCGCCCATCTGGGTGACCTGCGCACCGATCTCGAAGGGGCCCAGTTCGGCGGCAACTTGATGGTCGTCACCTCCGAGGGGGCCGTCCTCGACGTCGACGAGGTCGTCGCCCGCCCGGTCCTGACGATCAACTCGGGGCCCTCGATGGCGCCGCTCGCCGGCGCCTCCGCCGCCCCGGAGGCCGACGTGGTCGTCGTCTGCGACATGGGCGGCACGACCTTCGACGTCTCGATCGTCGAGCGCGGCCGCGTCCGCCACACCCGCGAGGCCTGGCTCGGCGAGCCCTTCGTCGGCCACCTCACCGGGCTCTCCTCGGTCGCCGTGCAGAGCATCGGCGCCGGCGGTGGCTCGATCGCCTGGATCGACTCCGGCGGCCTGCTCCGAGTCGGCCCGCAGAGCGCCCGCAGCGATCCCGGGCCCGCCGCCTACGGCCTCGGCGGCACGCTGCCGACTGTTACCGACGCCTGCGTCGTCCTCGGCTACCTGAACCCCGGTACCTTCGGGGCGTCCTTCAAGCTCGATCCGGGCGCGGCACAGCGGGCCATCGACTCGGAGATCGGCGGGCCGCTCGGGCTCTCGACGCTCGAGGCGGCGCAGGCGATCGTCGACGTCTCCGCCAACCACATGGCCTCGGCGATCCGGCAGGTGACCCTCGAGCACGGGATCGACCCGCGCGGCGCCCTGCTCGTCGCCGGCGGTGGTGCCGGCGCGATGGTCGCCGCCGCCCTCGCCGATCTGCTCGACGCCCGCCAGGCGGTGATCCCCGGCACGGCCGGCGTCCTCGCCGCCTACGGTGCCCACGAGGCGCCGATCGCGACCGAGTTCCTGGCGCCACGCTTCATGGACACCGGCAGCTACGACGGGGAGGCTGCGGGGAGCCTGCTCGACGACCTCGACGCCAAGGCCGATGCTTTCGTCGAGCGGTTCTCCGGCACCGACACCGAGGCCAAGCGCTTCTACTTCGTCGACGCCCGTTACCCGGCTCAGGCGTGGGACATCCGCGTCCACCTGACCGGTCGTCCGGAGAGCGCGGAGGCTGGTGCCCGGGCGATCGAGGAGGCATTTCACCAGGAGCACCTGCACCGCAACGGGACCGAGGACAAAGGCTCCCGGGTCGAGGTGCTGGCCTGGGGCGTCCGCGCCGAGATCGGGCGCGAGGATGAGCGTCTCCCCACGCCCGGCGCGCCCGGCGAATCCGGCACGGTCGAGACCGACGAGGTCGTCTTCGGCGCCCAGGCCATGCCGACCAAGCGTTACCCGGGTCTCGCCCTGGAGCCGGATCAGGAGATCGTCGGGCCGGCGATCGTCGATGAGCCGACCACTACCGTGGTGATCCCGCCGGGATGGCTCGCCCGCCTCGACGAGCAACGTAATTTCCACCTGCATCGAGACCAGGAGACCGCATGACTCCCTCCACCACCTCGTTCGATCCCGTCCTCCTCTCGGTCCTCGCCAACGCCTTCGACGGCATCGTCCGCGAGATGACCAACGGGCTGCTGCGCTCGGCCCGTTCCTCGGTGATCAACACGGCGCGGGACTTCTCCTGCTCGATCCTCACCGCCGACAACGAGCTGCTGGCGAGTGCCGAGGGCTGCCCGGTGCACGTCTTCGGCTCCGAGCCTCTCGGCCAGGCGATGCAGGAGCTGCAGGGGCACGACCTCCGTGCCGGTGACGCCTACCTCCACAACGATCCCTACCGCGGCAACTCGCATGCCGCCGACCACGCGATCCTGGTGCCGATCTTCGTCGACGGCGTGCACGTCTTCACCGGCGTCGCCAAGGCCCACCAGGCCGACTGCGGCAACGCGATCCCGACGACCTTCTCGCCGACCGCCCGGGACGTCTACGAGGAGGGCGCGCTGATCTTCCCCTGCGTGCGGATCCAGCGCGACTACGAGGACGTCGAGGACATCGTGCGCATGTGCCGGGCGCGGATCCGCGTGCCCGACCAGTGGTACGGCGATTACCTCGCCACCGTGGGCGCCGCCCGGATCGCCGAACGGCGGGTCCAGGAGCTGGTCGAAAAGCACGGGATCGAGACGGTGCAGGGATTCGTCGCCGAGTGGTTCGCCTATTCGT
>JAFDWG010000053.1 GCA_018268605.1 Actinomycetota bacterium
AGACGTGCGGGAGATGTCGGGAAGTCCACGCTTCCGTGCGTGAGAGCGTGGGAAGTCCTGACTTCGGTGCGTGTTGCACAACACCACCGCGACGCTCGCTGAGTTGAGCCGCCCATGGCGCGCCTAACTCAGCGAGCGTCGATCTGGGTGCGACAGAACCGTCATGGAAGGCCACGGAATCAGACAGAAGGCGCGAGGAAGTGTGGAGTTCGAGACGTCTTCGTCGACGGATCGGCCGAGGTGTGGCCTCTCACGCACGGACCCTCGGAGGGACACCGCACTCCCTCCGTCCTGGGCGTCTCATGGAGGTCACAGCCTGCCAGGACCTCCATGAGACGCCCAGGGCGCCGCCGATCGGACGGTCGCGCCCGCCACCCCTTCGACGCAGCCGCGGCGCACGGCGATCGTCGGGTCGGAATCGATGTCGCCACCGAAGACGTGGCCGCTGCAGAGGCGGCAGAAGCTTTTCGAACGGCCGCCGCCCTTGGCACCCAGGTCATACCTCCTCGGCGCCGGCGGTCAGCTCGAAGCCGCTCGGGGCGACCAGGGCGTTGAAGGTGAACGGGACGCCGCTGCGGCGCCGGCAGCGGTGGCAGTGGCAGAAGCCGGCCGATTCGAAGGGCTCCGTCACCCGGAAGCGGACGGTGCCGCATGCGCAGCGGCCGGTGAGGGGGTGCTCGGTCTAGTCCTTCGACTGCGGCAGCTTCGCGGCACCCTTGGTGGTGACCGGGCGCGAAGGGGGTGGGACGACTGGGCCGATGTCGCCGTCGGGCGCGTCGTCGAGGTCGACGATCACCGGCGCGTGGTCGCTCGGGCCTTTGCCTTTGCGCGCCTTGCGGTCGATCCAGGCGGCCTTCGCCCGCGTCGCGACCGGCTCGCCGGCGAGGATCAGGTCGATCCGCATCCCCAGGTCTTTGTGAAACATGCCCGCGCGGTAGTCCCAATAGCTGAAGACCCGCTCGGTGTCCGGCCAGCGGTCGCGGACCACGTCGTGCAGGCCGGTCGACTCCAGCGCCGCCAGCGCCTCGCGCTCCGGTGGCGTCACGTGGGTGTGGCCCTCGTAGGCGGCGGGGTCGAAGACGTCGGCATCGGTCGGGGCGATGTTGACGTCGCCGCAGACCATCACCGCCTCGGGCCCGGCGGCTACCTGGTCGCGCAGCGCGCCCAGCCACTCGAGCTTGTACGCGTAGTGGTCGGAGTCGGGCTCGCGCCCGTTCGGCACGTAGACCGACCAGATCCGGACGCCGTCGCAGGTCGCCGAGACCGCGCGGGCCTCCTGCTCGGGGAAACCCGGGCCGCCGGGTAGGCCCGGCAGGGCGTCCGCGAGCCCGACCCGCGAGAGAATCGCGACCCCGTTCCACGCCCCTTCGCCGTGCGCCGCCCACTCGTAGCCCCGCCCGCGCAGCTCATCGCCGAGCAGCTCCTCGAAGCCCGCGTCGGCGAGCTTCGTCTCCTGCAGGCAGACGACGTCCGGCTCCCGTTCGTCGAGCCAGGGCAGCAGGCGCGGGACCCGCTGCCTGACCGAGTTGACGTTCCAGGTGGCGACCCGCACCGGGCGAGACCAGCCTTCGCTACAGCTCGGTGATCGCGACCGACTGCATGTTGAGGAAGGCGCGCATGCCGAATTCGCCGCCGAGCTCACGGCCGATGCCGGAACGCTTGACCCCACCGAAGGGGATCCGCGGGTCCGAGGCGGTCATCGCGTTGACGAAGACCATTCCCGCTTCGATCTCGGCGGCGAGGCGCTCGGCGCGCTCGGTGTCCTCCGTCCAGAGGCTCGAGCCGAGCCCGAACTCCGATTCGTTTGCCAGCGCGATCGCCTCCGCCTCGTCGGCGACGCGGGCGACCGCGGCCACCGGGCCGAAGGTCTCTTCGCGCATCACCGGAGCGTGCGAGTCGCCGGTCGCCGAGACGATCGTCGGCTCGTACCAGGCGCCCTTCTCGTCGGGGGCCTCACCGCCGGTGACGATCCGGGCTCCGGCCGCCTCGGAGGCGCGCACGATGCCCGCGAGCTCGTCGCGCAGGTCTTCCCGCGCCATCGGGCCAAGCTGCGTTTCCGGGTCCAGGGGCGCCCCGCGACGCAGCTTCTTGGCCGCCTCGGCGAAGCGCTCTTCGAAGTCCGCCGCGACTGCCTCGACGACGATGAAGCGCTTGGCGGCGATACAGCTCTGGCCGGTGTTCTGGAAGCGTGCCGTGACCGCGACCTCGACCGCTTTCTCGAGATTCGCGTCGCCGAGGACGATGAACGGGTCCGAGCCGCCCAGCTCGAGTACCGCCGGCTTGATCGCCCGCCCGGCCGCTTCGCCGACCGCGACGCCCGCGGCGTCGGAGCCGGTCAGCGTCACCCCGGCGATCCGCCGGTCGCCGATCAGCTCACTCGCTTTGGAGCCCGAGACGATGATCGTCTTGAAGACGCCCGGCGCCGCGCCCGCGCGCTCGAAGGCCTGCTCCAATAGGAGGCCGCAGCCGGTCACGTTGGAGGCGTGCTTGAGGACGAAGCAGTTGCCCGCGGAGACGATCGGCGCCGCCGCCCGCATCGCCTGCCAGAGGGGGTAGTTCCACGGCATGATCGCCAGCACGACGCCGAGCGGGCGCTTGTGGACGGCGACCCGCCTGCCGTCCCCGGTGTCGATCGGCTCGGGGGCGAGGAAGTCCTCGCCGTGCCCGGCGTAGTGCTCGGCCGCCCAGGCACACTTCTCGACTTCCGCTTCGGCTTCGGTGATCGGCTTGCCCATCTCCCGGCTCACCGTCTTTGCGAAGTCGTCCTTCATCGCTCGCATCTCCCGGGCGACGCCGTTCATCAGCTCGGCGCGCTTGCTCCACTCGGCCCGGCGCCAGTCGGCGAACGCAGCGTGGGAAAGGTCGAGGGCGGCATCGATCTGCCCCTCGTTGAAGATCTCGTAGGTCTCGACGACCTCGCCGTTGGCGGGATCGATCGACTCGATGGTGGAGCCTGCGGTCGGGTTCATGGATCCACCTTAATATCCCGGCGCCGCCGGCTAGTCGTGGAGGTTTTCGCGGCGCGGCGGTTTGCCGCCGTTCTCGACTTCGGGGTCCACCTGGAGCGGCGGTTCGCTGGTGCTCTCGGCGCCCGTCGGGTGGCCGGGGTCGGCCAGGGGATCCTCGCGCGTGTCGTAGGGGTCCGGGTACTCGGTCAGGTCCGGCTCGTCGACGACCGGGTTGTTCAGCGCGTGGTGAGGGTCTTTGCCGCCTGCCCGGTTCCCCGGTCCCACCTCGGGTTTCGGCGGCGCGTCGGTGCCTGTGGCTTTCGGCGGTTTCGGGGCTTTGGGTTTTCCGGACGGTTTCCCGGCTTTGGCTTTGCCGCCCGGTTTCGGTCTCGCCGGGGCTTTCGATTTCACCGGTTTCGGTTTGTCGGCTTTCGGCGGTTTCGGTTTCGCCGGTTTCGGTTTCGGGACCGGTTTCTTCTCGGCGCCGGGGGGAGCGGTCGGGGTTTCGGCGATCGGGTCGGCGTTCGGGTCGTCCCCGCTGTCGTGACCGAGCAGGCGTCGCGCGACGAAGCCGCCGACCGCGAGCGCTCCGGCCCCCGCGGCACCCACGACGACCCGGGTGCGGTTGGTCACCCCCGCGATCAGGCCCTTGCCCGGAATGTCTGGAAGGTTCGGCATGCGCTCTTGGTCCCCGGACCGCCCCTGACTCTAAACGCGTCGCGCCCCGGATCGGCGGCGTTCGGCGTTTAGGCGCCCGCCTGCCGGGAACCTGGCCGGCGCCGATGTCGATGACCGTGGGGAAGAGGGGGGATGCCGATGCTGAGTTGCGATCGGTGTGGGAGCCGCTAGTCGTTCACCTCGTCCACGTCCCACAGCTCGACCCGGTTGCCCTCGGGGTCGAACACGTAGATGGAGCGGTCACCGTCGTCGTGGGTCACCGGCCCTTTGAAGTCCAGGCCGGACTCGTCGAGCTCACGGATCGCCGCGTCGAGCGCATCGGTCGAGACGCCGAGCGCGAAATGGACGTGCATCCCGCCACGGTCCCGGTGCTCCTTCGCGCCCGTGCTCCAGATGCCGAGCCGCGCGGCCGGCCCGGCGCTCATCCAGATGCGTCCCGGTTCGCGTCCGACGACGGCGAGCCCGAGCCGCTGGTAGAACGCGACCATCGAATCGAGGTCTGAGGCCTCGAGCGCCAGCTCGACGATCCCGTTGGGCATGGAGGTGCTCACGCTGCGCACGTGCCCGATCGGGCGTCTCTTCAACCCATCTAGGATCGCGGCATGGACGAACCGAAGGACGACGCGCCGCGGATCGACCGTCCAACCGACAGACCTGGCGCTGGGTGATGGTCACCGATGCCGCGGCCTCGGCTCCACCTGGACCACGCTTCACCTGCACCGTGCCAAGGAGACCGCCGAGCTGCTCGTGATTCCGACGGCGTCACCCAGGTGAGCCTGATCCCGGTCGCCTAAACCAAGGGCCTCGATTTCAAGCCCGCGAAGCGGCCATCGGTCGAGGAGATCACCTACGGGGACGGCTGGGGCACCGAGGGCTAGCGGCCCTCGGTGAGGACGCGTTCGAGACGCAGGAGGGCCTCGGCCCGGTGGGACTCGAGCTCGGCCGCGAGGCGATCGGCGTCGTGGTCGCGGGCGGCGTCCATGATCCGGTCGTGGGCCTCGATCGCCTCGTGGCGCGCCTCGGGCGCGTTGTAGTACATCGCCCGGTAGGTTTCGGTCGAGTCCCAGAGCAGGCGGATCACCCGCAGCGTGTGGTTCTGGCCCGGGGACTCGAGCAGGCCGAAGTGGAAACGGCGGTTGGCCTCGAGCTCGGCCGCGACGTCGCCGCCGTCGACCGCCTCGACACAGTCGCGGGCGGCGATCTCCACGCGCTCCAGGGCGTCCTCGTCGAGCAAGGGCAGCGCCCGGCGGGCCGCCCGCTCCTCCAATAGCGCGCGGAGCTCGTAGATCTCACGCAGATCGTCCATGTCGAGCTCGGTGACGTAGTAGCCGCGCCGCGGCAGGTAGGTGACCTGGCCCTCCTGCTCGAGGATTGCGAGCGCCTCGCGGACGGGGGAGAGGCTGGTGCCGAGTGCGGCGGCGATCTCCTCCTGGCGGACCTTGTCGCCAGGGGAGAGCTCGCCGGAGGTCAGCGCGCGGCGCAGCGCTTCGACCGCGTGCTGGGCGATCGTGCCGGGCCGCGCCGCGCTGACCGTGGGGTTCATCGGAACGCCGAGATGCCCGTCAGCGCCTGGCCGATCGAGAGCGCGTGGACGTCCGCGGTCCCCTCGTAGGTCACCACCGACTCGAGGTTGTTCATGTGCCGGATCACCGGATACTCGAGCGTGATCCCGTTGGCGCCGAGCACCTGGCGGGCGTTGCGGCAGACCTCGAGCGCGCCGTTGACGTTGCCGAGCTTGCCCATCGAGACGTGCTCGGGACGGATCGCGCCTTCGTCCTTCAGCCGGCCGAGTTGCAGCGCGACCAGGGTTCCGCGATTGACCTCGGTCGCCATGAACGCCAGCTTCTGCTGCTGGATCTGGTAGCTGGCGATCGGCTTGTCGAACTGGGTGCGCTCCTTGGAGTAGGAGAGCGCCGCTTCGAAGCAGGCGCGGGCGGCGCCGGTCGCGCCCCAGACGATTCCGTAGCGGGCCTCGTTCAGGCAGGACAGCGGGCCTTTCAGCGAGGAGACCAGCGGCAGGCGAGCCGAGTCGGGCAGGCGCACCTCGTCGAGCAGCAGCTCGGAGGTGATCGACGCGCGGAGGCTGAGCTTCTTGTGGATGTCCTGGGTGGTGAAGCCCTTGGTGCCTTTGGGGACGACGAAGCCGAGCACGCCCTCGTCGCTCTGCGCCCAGACCACGGCAACCTCGGAGACCGAGCCGTTGGTGATCCACATCTTCTGTCCGGAGACGATCCAGTCGTCGCCGTCGCGGCGGGCGCGGGTGCGCATCGAGCCGGGGTCGGAGCCCGCGTCGGGCTCGGTCAGGCCGAAGCAGCCGATCGCGTCGCCGGCGGCCATACGCGGGAGCCACTCCTGTTTCTGCTCCTCCGAGCCCCATTTCCAGATCGCGAACATCGCCAGCGAGCCCTGGACGGAGACCAGCGAGCGGATGCCGGAGTCGCCCGCCTCGAGCTCCATGCAGGCGAGGCCGTAGGCGGTGGCCGAGGCGCCGGCGCAGCCGTAGCCCTCGAGGTGCATGCCGAGTACGTTCAGGGAGCCGAGTTCCTTGGCGAGCTCCGCGGCCGGGACCTGACCTTCCTCGAACCAGTCGCCGACGTTCGGGGTGATCTTGTCGCGGACGTAGGCACGGACGGTGTCGCGGATGTCGCGCTCTTCGTCGGAGAGCATGCGATCGATGTTCAGGAAGTCCTCGGGGCGCAGCGCGGGGGGAGCGGCGGTGGGGGTGCTCATCGGGTCCTTTCGATTTTCGAAAATCTGCGAGGATTGAACCAGATGGCCGCCGAAAAGAACAGTGATGGTGCTCTCGCTCCGCTTCGGATCCTCGATTTCTCGCGCGTCCTCGCGGGTCCCTTCGCGACGATGATGCTCGCCGATTTCGGCGCCGAGGTGACGAAGGTGGAGCGGCCCGGCGGTGGCGACGAAACCCGCTCCTGGGGTCCTCCCTATGACGAGCGCGGGGATGCGACCTACTTCCAGTCGGTGAACCGCAACAAGGAGAGCGTCGTCCTGGATATGTCCAGCGAGGAGGGGCTGGCCGAGCTGCGCCGCCGCGCCCGCGAGGCCGATGTCCTGGTGGAGAACTTCCGGCCCGGCCTGATGGCCGACAAGGGCCTCGACCACGAGACGCTGCGGGCCGAGAATCCACGGCTCGTCTACTGCTCGATCACCGGATTCGGCAGCGGCGAGGGCGGGGCGGCGCTCCCCGGCTACGACCTGCTGATCCAGGCGCTCGGCGGCCTGATGGGGATCACCGGCGCGCCCGACGGTGAACCGATGAAGGTGGGAGTCGCCCTGGTCGACGTGCTGGCGGGCCTGTTCGCGACGGTTGGAATCCTTGCCGCCCTGCGCGCACGCGACCGGACCGGCGAGGGCCAACTGGTCGAGGTCGACCTCTACTCCGCCCTCCTCGCCGCGCTGGTCAACCAAGGCTCGGCCTACACGATCGCCGGCGTCGTCCCGCGGCGCCTCGGCAACCGCCACCCGAGCATCTCGCCCTACGAGGTGTACGCGACGGCCGAGGGGGAGCTGGTCCTCGCGGTCGGCAACGACCGTCAGTTCGCCGCGCTCTGTGAGGAGCTCGGCGCGTCGGAGCTGGCGAGCGACGAGCGCTTCGCCACCAACCCCGATCGGGTCGCCAATCGCGATGCCCTCGGCGCCGAGTTGGAGCGCCTGCTTGCCGCCCGTCCCGCCGCCGACTGGGCGAGCGCCCTGCTCGCCCGCCGCGTCCCCGCCGGCCAGGTCAATGACCTCGGCGCCGCCTTCGCCTTCGCCGAGGAGATCGGCCTCGCACCGACCGTCGAGATCCCCCGCGACGACGGCTCCTCGGTGCGCCTCACCCGCAACCCGATCAAGCTGTCGGCGACGCCGGCGACGTACCGCTCGGCGCCGCCGACGTTGCCGGAGGAATAGCGGGGAACCTGAAAAGAGACGCAGGGCGTAGCGGCAAGCCCGGCGAGCGTCGAAAGGACGACCGCGCTCGCAGGGGTCCGAAGGGAGCGTGGGGTTCCCCGCGTCTTCGTCACGGACTCACCACTCAGGACCTTGCCGTGGAGCGAAAGTGGCTCTATACGCCACCAAAGCTCCACAGGCACCGTGGCGAGGCCTCGGAACCTCACGAGAGCGTCACGTAAGTCCGCGAGGTCGAGGCACTCCGCTTTCAGGCCGCCGAAATGCTCGTCCAGCATCCGCCGGTCGAGGCCGGAAAGGCGATTGCCGAAACCTACGCGCCGGTCACCGTGGCGGTCGCCGAGCTGCTTTCGGCGGGGGAAGCGTCGGGCGACCTCAAGCCGGGACTCGATCCCGGCGACGTCCTGCTCCTGGTGAGGTTCCTCTGGCGCACCTCCGATGACGAGGCCGGCCGCGCCCAGGCCGATCGCACACTGGGGTTGGTCCTTGCCGACCCGTGCTCAGACCGTCAGCGACTTCGCCTCGTCGTCCTTCTTCTTGCGTTTGAAGAGCTTGCGCAGCATCGACCGGCGGCGCCAGCCGACGCGGGAGCGGGGGTCCTGCTGAATCCAGCCCGTGCTCTGCGGGTCGAAGGGGAAGGTCGGCTCCCAGACTTCGAGGTCGACGACGCCGACGTTGCTCCACTTCTTGCCGCCCGCGGCGTCGAACGCCAGCTCCACCACCGCGACTTTCGCGTCGAGCAGCTCGCGGGTGAACGCCTCGTTGTAGGCGTCGCTGACCGCCGCCGGCCACTTTTCGTCGTGCTGGCGCCACCAGCGCTTGTGGAAGGCGGTGGTCTGGGCGTGGTGGTCGGCGCCGTCGGCGATCGTCACCACCGGATACATCTGGCCACCGGAGCGGGCGAGCTCGATCGCCTCCTTCGAGTCGTCCTGGCCGAGCTGTGCCGCTTCCGCGGCGGATGGATGAGCCACGGATCCAGCCTAGACGAGGCGCTCCGCGTAGGGGTGCGCGCCGCCTCGCCGATCGCCTTCACCGTCAGCTTCACCTTGCCCGCGGCCGTGGCCCGTTTCGCCACCTTCTTGATCCCGGCGCCTGCGAGTTCCAAGGCGCCCGGCCCGGGGACGGCGACGCCAGGGTCGCGCTTCCGGCTTTCAGGTTCAGCTTCTTGGTGAAGGTTTCCCGTCGAGGTTCGAGCGGGTCGACGGCGATCGAGTAGGCCTCGTTGTCGCCCGGCCGATCGTCCCGGTCGCCAGGTTCGCCCGGCACAGCCTGAAAGTCCATCGGCGCAGGCGCATTGGGGAATCCTGCCTATCCTGGGGCATGTCCTCGTCCGGACCGATCGTGGCAGGGGAGGCGCGCGCCGCCTTCGCGCTGGCCGCCGACCTCGCGGCATGCCGGCGGCCCGAGGACCTCGAGGCCGCCTTGGGCGGGCTGCCGAGCCTCGTCGGCGCCGAGTACGTCGGCGCCGGGGAACTGCGGCGGGGCGGGGGCGAGGAGGTCGGGGTGCTGCCCCAGGTCACCCAGCCCTATGTGTTCGACGCCGACGCGTTGGCCGACTGGGCGGCGCACCACCATCAGCACCCGGTCTTCGCGCGGCTCCCGGACGCGCGGGTCCTGAGCTACGCCGACTTCGTCTCCGACCGCGAGTGGCGCAAGCTCGGCATCTACTCCGCCTACCGGCGGCTCGGCCTTCGCGGCGAGCTCTCCCTCCACCTCGCCTGGGACGAGCGGCGCACGGCCGTCCTCACCGTGCACCGGGTGGACCGCGCCTTCGGCGAGCGCGAACGGGAGCTGCTGGAGACGCTCGCGCCCCACCTGCGGGCGGCCTACGCCCGGCTCGAGGAAGGCCAGGAAGCGCGGCGGTGGCGGGCGGCGCTCGAGGACGGCCTGGCCCACGCCGGCGCCTGCGTCGTCATCGCCGACGCCGAGGGGCGGATCGTCGACGCGGGCGGCGGCGCCGAGGCGGTGCTCGGTCGCTGGTTCGAGGCGCGCCAGGCTCCAGGGTCCCTGCCGGCGGAGCTCATCGATTGGGTCGGTGAGGCGCGCGCATCGGCTCCGGCCCCGCGGCTCTCCCGCGCGATGGATGGTCGGCGGCTCGAGGTGACGCTCGCGGGCGCGACGGCCGAGGAACGGCTTCTCGTGATGCGGGAGTGGCGCGTCGGTCCGGCCGATCCGGCGGAGCTGGCGGCCGCCCTCCCTGTGACCCGGCGCCAGGCGGAGGTGCTGGCACTCCTCGCCGATGGCCGCTCCGACGCCGAGATCGCCCACCGCCTCGGGATCAGCGTCCGCACCGTCGGCCACCACGTCGAGCACATCCTCGACCGCCTGGAAGTGGGGAACCGGACCGCCGCCGCGCGCGTCGTCCACCTCCCTTCAGGCCGACTTGGATACTAGTATTCCAGCAATGGGGGATCGGCCTAAGTGGGTCTACGACTTCGCCGAGGGCTCGCGGGAGATGCGCGACCTGCTCGGCGGCAAGGGCGCCAACGTCGCCGAGATGACCCGCATCCTCGGGCCCGAGCGCGTCCCGGCCGGCTTCACGATCACCACCGAGGCGTGCGTCGCCTACATGGGCGACCACGAGTTCCCCGACCGCCTCGACGACCAGGTCGCCGCCGCCCTGGCGCGCCTCGAGGGCCAGGCGGGCAAGAAGCTCGGTGACCCCGAGGACCCACTGCTCGTCTCGGTGCGCTCCGGCGCCCGCGAGTCGATGCCGGGCATGCTCGACACGGTGCTGAATCTGGGGCTGAACGACGCCTCGGTCGAGGGCCTCGCCGCCCGCACCGGCAACGAGCGCTTCGCCTGGGACTCCTACCGGCGCTTCGTGCAGATGTTCGGCAATGTGGTGGAGGGGATCGAGGGCGCCCGCTTCGAGGATCTGATCGCCGCCGAGAAGCGCGACCGCGGCGTGCGCGAGGACACCGCGCTCGGTCCCGAGAGCCTGCGTGCGTTGGTCGCCCGCTTCAAGGAGCTCTATGACTTCCCCGCCGATCCGGCCGACCAGCTGCGCCGGTCGATCGCCGCCGTCTTCGACTCCTGGACCGGCGATCGCGCCGTCACCTACCGGCGCCTCAATCGCATCCCCGACAGCTGGGGCACCGCGGTGAACGTCCAGCAGATGGTCTTCGGCAACAAGGGCGACACCTCCGGCTCGGGGGTCGCCTTCAGCCGCGACGAGGTGACCGGGGCGCCCGAGCCCTCCGGCGACTTCCTGCCGAACGCCCAGGGCGAGGACGTCGTCTCCGGCGTCCGCACCCCGCGCGACATCGCCGAGCTCGCCGACTGGCAGCCGGAGGTCCACGCCCAGCTGCTGGAGATCCTGCGGACCCTCGAGCGCCACTACGGCGACATGCAGGACACCGAGTTCACGGTCGAGGAAGGCCGCCTCTACATGCTGCAGACCCGCAACGCCAAGCGCCCGGCGCAGGCGGCGGTCCGCTTCGCCGTCGACGCGGTCGTTGAGGGCCTACTGGAGCGCGAGGCGGCGCTGCTGACGATCGACCCCGAGACGCTCGACTCGCTCCTGCACCCGACCTTCGACCCCGAGACGACCTACGAGATCCTCGCCACCGGCGTCGCCGCCTCGCCGGGGGCAGCCAAGGGCGAGCTCGTCTTCACGGCGGCGGCGGCGATCGATGGGGCGGCCGCGGGCCGCGACGTGATCCTCGCCCGTCCCTTCACCGAGGCCGACGATGTCGCGGGCTTCCACGCCGCGGTCGGCATCCTCACCTCCGAGGGGGGCAAGGCCTCCCACGCGGCGCTGGTCGCCCGCGGCATGGGCGTCCCGGCGGTGACCGGGGCGGCTTCGCTCGAGATCGACCCCGAGGCGGGTGAGATCCGCCGCGACGGTAAGGTCGTCCTGCGGGCCGGGGATCGGGTGGCGATCGACGGCACCGCCGGGACGCTGACCGGCGACGACGTGCCGCTGGTGGAACCGCAGATGGGGGCGGCGTTCGAGACGGTCCTCGCCTGGTCGGATGACCTGCGCACATTGGGCGTCCGCGCCAACGCCGACACGCCCGAGGACGCCGAGCGCGCCCGCGGCTTCGGCGCCGAAGGGATCGGCCTCTGCCGCACCGAGCACATGTTCTTCGGCGAGGAGCGGGGCGAGGCGATCGTCGCGGTGATCCTCGCCGACTCCGACTCCGAGCGCCGCGAGGGACTGGCGAAGCTCCTGCCACTCCAGCAGGGCGACTTCGAGGAGATATTCGCGGCGATGGAGGGCCGGCCGGTCACGGTGCGACTGCTCGATCCGCCGCTCCACGAGTTCCTGCCGGCGACGGGTGAGCTCGAAGAGCGCCTGCGCCAGGCCGAGGCGGCCGGCTCAGACGAGGTGGCGGCGATCGAGCACGACCTGGGACGGGTGAGGGCGCTGCAGGAGGTCAACCCGATGCTCGGCACCCGCGGGGTGCGGCTCGGGATCCTCTTCCCGGCGATCTACGAGATGCAGGTGGAGGCGATCTTCGCCGCCCTGAAGACGGTCCGCGAGCGTGGTCTCGAGGTCTCGGCCGAGATCATGGTGCCGCTGGTCGACTATCGCCGCGAGCTCGAGATCCTGCGCACCCAGATCGACGCGATCGCCGAGCGGGTCGGGGTCGAGCGCGGCCGCGACTACCAGGTGGGGACGATGATCGAGTTGCCCCGCGCCTGCCTGCGCGCCGACGAGATCGCCGAGGAGGCCGAATTCTTCTCCTTCGGCACCAACGACCTGACCCAGACCGCGCTCGGCTTCAGCCGCGACGACATCGAGGGCAAGATCCTCGCCCGCTACATCGACCAGAAGGTGTTCGACCGCTCCCCGTTCGAGACGCTCGACACGCCGGGGGTCGGCCAGCTGGTGCGGATGGGGGCCTGGCTCGGTCGCAAGGCGAAGGTGGACCTGAAGCTCGGCGTCTGCGGCGAGCATGGCGGCGACCCCGACTCGATCGCGTTCTTCAACGAAAGCGGCATCGATTACGTCTCTTGCTCGCCCTACCGGGTGCCGGTCGCCCGCGTGGCCGCCGCCCAGGCGGCGATCCGCGTGGCCGGCGACGCCGCCTAGAGCCCGAGCCCGCGCACGCCGGGCTCGTCCCAGCCGAGGTGGTGGGCGACCTCATGGAAGACGGTGATCGCGATCTGCTCGCGCAGTAGGTCTCGATTCCAGGCGAAGTCGCGTTCGAGGGTGTCCTGGTAGACGACGATGTGGTCGCGGAAGTCGTCGCGGGCGACGGTGTCGCCGATGTAGTGGCCGTAGGCGCCGAACTCCTCGCCGCGCTGCGAGATCACGATCGGCACGTCGACAAGCAGCTCCTGGAACTCCTCGGGCAACCGGTCGATCGCCTCGATCACGAGTTCTTCGAACTCGCTCGGCTGGACCTGGCCGGGTGGCAACCGCGCCATCAGCTCGCTGCGCCGGGCGATCGCCTGGAACTCCTCCTCGGGCATCTCGCCGTGCCCCAGGAGCATCGCCCCGAGCGCGGCGGCCAGGACCACGGCGAGCCCACCGGCGACCCAGGCCGCAAGGCCGGTCACCCGGCCGAGGGAGAACGGGTCGAGCAGCATGATCAGGAGCCCGATCAGGAACCCGACCGACACCATGATCCGCGCCGCCGGCTCGAGCCGCCCGCTCATCGGAAGCTCGCCTTTCCAGGTAGCTCGCGAATCATCGACCAACGGTACACAGCGCCCGAAAAGCGCCCTGACATATCGCTGCCAAATCCGTTGCGCCGTTGGTTAGATATTTCGATCTGGGGAGGGGTACGTGCGGCGGATGTCTACGTCCGAATCGCTGCAGATACTCGAACCGCGCCCGGAAGGGATCGCGGAGCGCTTCGCCGACCGGCTCGGGGACCGCCATCCCGCGCTGGTCTTCGTCGCGGCGCTCC
>JAFDWG010000054.1 GCA_018268605.1 Actinomycetota bacterium
TCGTAGCCGTCGGGGTCCTTGAGGAAAGCCGAGTAGGAGCCCGAACCGTAGGAGCGGCGTTCGCCAGGCTCCGCGACGCTCGTGCCGCCGGCTTTCATCCCGTTTTCGTAGGCCGCCTTCACCGCGACGATGCCGAGACCGGAGACGCAGAGCAAGCCGTAGCCGGGCTGGGGGCCGTGGTGGGCGGAGATGAAGAAGACCGGTTTGGCGATGCCGTAGCCGATCGTTTTGTCCTCGTCGAAGTGTCGCCGCCAACCAAGGGGCGCGAGCATCGTGTCGTAGAACGAGGCACTTCGTTCGAGGTCCGAGACCTCAAGGAGGACGTGGTGCAGCATCTTGCTGACGGGAAGTTATCTGGCCGGGGCGGCGGCAGGCGCCGCGCCTCACCCCGAGCGGGGGGTCCAGCGGAAGAAGCGGATCGCCAGGAGGAGGCCGGCGAGCCCCCAGATCGCGACGATCAGCAGGTTGCCCCAGGAGACCGCGTGGGTCGCCCCGGGCACGTAGGCGTCGAAGAAGGCGAGGAAGAAGTGGCGGATCGGGAAGACGTCGGCGAAGTGGATGATCCCGCTCGGCAGCTGGTCGTCGGGGATGAAGACGCCGGAGAGGAAGTAGAGCGGCAGCAGCAGGAAGTTGACGATCGGGGCGGCGGCATCCTGGGTCGGGATCGCGGCGGTGAGGGCGATGCCGAGGCAGGAGAAGGAGGCGGCGCCGACGATGAGGACCAGCAGGACCTCCGGGATCCGATCCCAGGGGAAGTGGACGCCGTAGGCGAGGCCACCGATCAGCGCCAGCAGCACCAGCATCAGGAGCGCGGTGACGATCGAGTTGCCGACCCGCCCGGCGATGAAGACCCAGGAGGGCATCGGGGTGCCGCGGCCGCGCTTCAACCGGCCGTCCTCGCGGGCGATCACCAGCGACATCGCCAGCGTCTGCATGGTCGAGGAGATGATCGCCATCGAGATGATCGCCGGCACGTAGTAGGTGTCGGTGTCGATGTGGCCGCCGCGCACTTCGACGGTGTCGGAGCCGAAGATCGTCCCGAAGATGACCAGCAGCAGCACCGGGAAGAACACGGTGAAGCCGACCGAGGCGGGGTTGCGCCAGAACGCCTTCTGATCGAAGCGGAACTGGTGGCCGACGAGGGCGAGTCCGCTCATTCAGCGCTGGCCCCCTCGGCGGTCTGGGTCAGGTCGAGGTAGACGTCCTCGAGCGAGGGGCGCGTCACTTCGAGGCCGTCGAGCTCCTCGCCGCGATCCAACGCCTCACCCGTGAGGCGATTCAGCTCCCGCACCGGGTCGAGCGTTTCGATCGTCACCGCTTCGCCCGCGGCGTTGCGGTAGCGGATCGTGGCAGCGGCCTTCTCGCGTTCGCCGAGGTCGCCCGGGGTGCCCTGGGCGACGATCCGGCCGGCGGCGATGATCGTCACCCGGTCGGCGAGCCGCTGCGCCTCGTCCATGTAATGGGTGGTGAGGAAGATCGTCTTGCCGAGGTCGCGGAGGCTTTCGATCACGTCCCAGAACTGGCGCCGCGCCGAGGGGTCGAAGCCGGTCGTCGGCTCGTCGAGGAAGAGCAGCTCGGGGTCGCCGACCAGCGCCATGCCGACGTCGAGCCGCCTCTGCTGGCCGCCGGAGAGCTTGCGCGCGCGGTCGTCGGCCTTCTCCCGCAGGCCGACCAGGTCGATGACCTCCTCGACCGAGCGCGGATGGCTGAAGTACCCCGCGTACAGTTCGATCGACTCGCGCACGGTCAGGTAGGGATCGAGGCTGTTGGATTGCAGGACGATGCCGATCCGGTCGCGCCAGGAGCGCCCCGCGATCTCCGGGTCCTCGCCGAGCACCGACACCTCTCCCCCGGTCCGCTTCCGGTACCCCTCCAGGATCTCGACCGTGGTCGTCTTTCCTGCCCCGTTCGGGCCAAGGAAGGCGAAGATCTCGCCGCGCACGACCTCGAGGTCGATGCCACGCACGGCCTCGTTCTCGCCGTAGCTCATGCGCAGGCCGCTGATGGATATCGCAGGATCGGGCACTCCCCGCCGATTCTAGGTTCCGAGCGTGCCCGAACGCCCTTAGCTGTTCTTTATGGCGCCCTGGCAGATGGGCAAAAGGAACAGCTAACCGGGGGTGGCGGCGAGGATGGCGGCGGCGATCTCGGCCGGGGTCGGTGGGCAGCCGGGGATGCGGATGTCGACGCGGAGCAGTTGGTCGAGCGGTTGCGCGAGCTCGTCGGGGTCGGCGAGGACCCCGCAGCCGAGCGCGCAGTCGCCGAGCGCCGCCACCCGGCGCGGCTCCGGCATCGCGTCGTAGGCAGCGAAGAGGGCAGGTTCCATCCTCCTCGTGATCGCGCCGGTGACGAGGAGGACGTCGGCGTGCCGGGGCGAGGCGACGATGTCGAGGCCGAACCGCTGCAGGTCGTACTGGGGCGCCGCGGTGGCGGTGAGCTCGTGCTCGCAGGCGTTGCACGACCCGGCGTCGACGTGGCGGAGCGCCACGGAGCGGGGATGGTCGGGTCGCGACAGCCCCGCTTCGCCGCGGACGCGCCGGAGGTGTCGGAGCAGGACGAACATCAGCGGTCGGCGCAGGCGTAGCAGAGCTCGAAGCTCTTGTTGATCAGCGGGAAGTCGGGCAGCAGGTTGCCGGCGGTCGCGTGGGCGAGGACCGGCCAGTTGGCGTAGGAGCCGGTGCGCAGGTGGACCCGCGCGATCCGGCGGGTCGCGGTCAGCTCGACCGCGCAGACGGTCTCGCCGCGCGGGCTCTCGACCCGGGCGACGCCGCGCGGATCGGGCTCGTCGTGCTCCGAGGCGCCCGGCCCGATCGGCTCGGCGAGCAGCTCGCGGAGGAGCTCGAACGTCACCGCCGTCTCCACCCCGCGGACCTGGAGCCGCGCGGCGACGTCGCCGGAGGGCTCCGGCGGGGCGGCCGGGGCGAAGTCCGACCCGTACCAGAGGCCGGGGCTGGTCGTCCGGCCGTCGACCGCGATCCCCGCCGCGCGCGCCGCCGGCCCGACCGCACCGAGCGCCTCGACGTCGGTCGCGGAGAGCTCCCCGACCCCGCCGAAGCGAGCCTGCGCCGAGGCCGCGAAAGAGAGCTCTCGCCAGGCGAGCGCGAAGTCCTCGCCCAGCTCGCGCAGCCCGCCTAGGAGTGCATCGGCATCGTCTGCCGACACCTCCACCCCACCGCCGCCGACGGCGACCGTGCCGAAGAGGAATCGGTGGCGCGCCAGCGAGTGGTTCAGCCGCAGCGCCCGCTCCTTCAGCGCGGCGAACGCCATGTTGCCCGGCGCGAAGCCGACCCCGGCGCAGATCTGGGCGACGTCGTTCAGATGGTTGTAGAGGCGCTCCAACTCCAGCACCAGGGTGCGCCCGCGGCGGGTATCGCGGTCCGGCACCAGCCCCATCGCCGCTTCCGCGGCCAGCGCGTAGGCGACCGAGTTGGTGACCGCGCAGGCGCCGCAGGCGCGCTGAGCGAAGGCGAGGCCGCGCTCCGGCGAATTCCCCTCGGCGGCGCGCTCGAGGCCCCGGTGCTTGTAGAAGAGGCGCGGGTCGAGGTGGAGGATGCGCTCGCCGACGACGTGGAAACGGAAGTGGCCGGACTCGATCACGCCGGTATGGACCGGACCGACCGCCACCTGGTAGGGGCCCTCGCCGCGCACCGGCACGGTCCAGCTCGCGGTCTCCCGCGGGTGGGCGACCAGCGGCCGCGCCGAGTCGCGCCCCTCGAAGCCGAGGCCGTGGAGATCGCGGGCCTCGCGCTCGTCCCAGTCGGCGGCGCCGAAGAGGTCGACGATGGTCGGCACGAGTTCCCCCGCCCCGACCTCGGTGCTGAGCAGGCGGGTCGTCGCCCCGTCGGCGAAGAGCGCGGTCCAGCGATGCCCGACGTCAGTCGCGGTCGCGTAGGCGCCGCGGAAGCGCCCGCCGCGGTCGCGCTCGGCGAGGCAGGCCTCGCGCCAGGTTGTCGCGGGCACCGACGCCGTCTCGGTCGCCTGCCGGGCGGGCGGGGCCGCGCGGTGCTGCGTCATGCCGCGCCTCCGGTCAGTCCCCGGACCAGGTCGGAGCCGGGGAGCGCGAAGGCGGCGGCGGTCAACGCCAGCAGCGCCACCACCGCGAACGCGGAGAGCCCCGCCACCGCCCGCGCCGAGCGCGGGCTGGGACCGGTGCCGCGCTTGCCCCGGCCGCCGAAGAGGCCCTCCAGCAGGGCGTGGGAGAGCCCGAGGAAGCCGAGCGCGAGCAACACAGCGGCCGACGCCGAGACGCCGAGCAGCCCGGCGTCGATCCCGGCGAGCAACACCATCACCTCGGAGACGAAGAGCGGCGACGGCGGCAGCGCCGCGAGCGAGGCCAAGGAGACCGCCATCGCCCCCGCGGTCGAGGAGCTGAACCGGGCGACACCACGGGCCGCGCGCCGGGCCGCCCACGGGTCCTGCCGCAGCAGCGGGATCGCGGTGAAGAAACCGAGCGACTTGGCGATCGCGTGGCCGGCCAGGTGGACGACGACGCCGGCGATCGCCAGCGGCGTGCCGATGCCGATCCCGAGGGCGAGAATCCCCATGTGCTCGAGGCTCGAGTAGGCGAGCAGCCGCTTCCACGGCAGCGGGCGCCAGAGGAACGGCACGGAGACCGCCAGGGAGAGCAGACCGAAGCCGAGGAAGACCTCACGGATCGCCGTCTGGCCGAGGGCCGGCGCGAGCGCCAGCTCGGTCCGCCAGGCGATCAGCAGCACAATCGGCAGAAGCGCCGCGGAAAGCAGGGCGCTGATCGGCGCGGGCGCCTCGCTGTGGGCGTCCGGCAGCCAGTTGTGGACCGGCGCCCATCCGATCTTGGCGGCGAGACCGACGACGACCAGCACGAAGGCGTAGAGGGTCGTCTGCCTACGCAGGGACGGCGCGGCCGCCGCGAGCGCGTCCCAACCGAGCGCGCCCGGCCCACCGCCACCGACCGCCGCGTAGAGGACGACGATCCCGAGCAGGGCGACACCGAGCCCGAGCGTCGTCAGCACCAGGTACTTCCAGCCCGCCTCGAGCGCGCTGCGTTTGCCGCTGAAGGAGACGAGCAGGGCCGAGGCCGCGGTCGTCCCCTCGATCAGGAGCCAGGCGAGCGCAAGGTTGGCGACGAGCGGCAGGGTCAGGAGAGCCGCCCAGAAGAGATTGAAGGCCGCGTAGTAGTAGACGTGGGAGCGTCGCTCGCCGAACCAGCCGCGGCCGGCGTGACGCAGGTAGGCCGGGGAGACGATCGCGCCGACGAGGCCGACCGCCGCGGCGAGCGCGAGGAAGACGCCGGAGGCAACGTCGAGCTGGAGCCAGTCGCCCGTGACCTCGACGCCGGGCGCCGCGGTCAGCGCGAGCACCACCAGCGTCGTCGCCACCGCCGCCGTGACGTTCGCGCCGCCGAGGGCGATCCGGTCGGCGACGCGTCCGCTCGGCGCGAGCAGGACGAGCCCGGCGGTCGCCACCGGCACCGCGGGCAGGGCGATCAGGATGGCCTCAGTCACGCAGGCCCCGCAGGAGGTCGGTGTCGCCGCTGCCGACGCGCTCGTGGATCTTCCCCGCGAAGGCGCCGGCGACGGTGACGACGAGGACGAGGTCGAAGAGGACGCCGAGCTCGATCGCGGCCGGCACCCCGCCCGACACCGCGATCGCCAGCAGATAGACGCCGTTCTCGGCGACCAGGATGCCGAGCAGTTGCAGGAGCGCCGGCCGGCGGACGACCACCGTCGCGATCCCGAGACAGACGAGGGCGACGGCGCCGTGCTCGGCTACCCGGTCGGCGATCCCGAGCGGCGGCGTCGCGGCGACGGCGACGAGGACGACCGCGGTGGCGACGAGGAGCCGCGTCGCCACCGACGTGGTCGGCGCCACCAGCGTCCGCTCGGGGGTGCGGCGGCGGGCGAGGAGGAGGAGCAACGGGATCGCCGCGGCGCGGATGATCAGGATCGCCCCGGCGACGGCCATGGCGCCGCTCTCCCCGCCCTCCCGCGAGATCGCGGTGACGCCGAGGATCAGCCCCTGCAGGGCGACCAGCACGGTCGCGTGGCTACGCCGACGAACCGCGATCACGCCGAATCCCAGGGCCACGAGGGCGGCGACCGCGGCGCTCACACCAGCCCTCCGACCAGGGCGCTCGCCAGGCCGACGAGGGCGATCGCGCAGCCACCCGCAAGGAGCCCCGGGACGCGCAGGATCCGCATCTTCGCCTGCGCCGTCTCGGTCGCCGCGAGGGCCGTGCAGAGGGCGACGAGGCCGAGGGCGAGCCAGCCGAGCTGCGCCCAGAACCCGCCCCAGTGCGGGCCGAAGAGCTCCGCCGCCAGCACGAGGACGATCCAGTGGCGCGCGGCGCCGCTCCACTCGAGCAGCGCCAGGTCGCGTCCCGCGTACTCCAGCAGCGGCCCCTCGTGGATCATCGTCAGCTCGAGGTGGGTGTCGGGGTTGTCGATCGGCTGGCGGCCGGTCTCGACGAGGACGACGAGGGCGAAGGCAGCCGCTCCGCACCAGTGCGCCGGCTCCCCCCACGGCGCGGACCCGCCGGCCGCCACGCTCATCGCCACCAGGTCGGTGCTCGCCGCCGGGAAGGCGGCGACGAGGAGGGCGAGGAGCAGGAGCGGCTCTCCGAACACGGCGAAGGTAAGGTCGCGGCTCGATCCCATCAGGGCGAAACCGGAGCCGGTGTCCCAGCTCGCGGCGGCGAGCGCGAACCGGCCGAGTGCGAAGAGCCCGACGAGAACGAGCGCGTCGTTGCCGAGCGACCAGTCGGGGGCGCGGCCGGCGATCGGGACGAGGAGCAGGGCGAGCGCGGTGGCCGCGGCGACGACGCAGGGCGCGAGGCGATAGACGAGCGTGGTCGGCTGCGGGTCCGCCCCGCTCTTGCCCCAGAGCCGGCGCAGGTCACGGTAGGGCTGCAGCGGCGAGGGGCCCCGGCGCCCCTGCAGGCGGGCCTTCAGCGACTGGACCAGTCCGGGCAGGAGCGGCGCCAGGGCGAGCCCGCCGAGGACCTGGATCAGGGCGGCGACGGCGGTCATCCGATCGCCCCCACGCGCAGCAGGACGAGCATCGCCAGGACCAGCGCCAGGAGGTACCCGGCGTAGGCGCGGACGCTGCCCGACTGGATCCGGCGGACGAGCGCGGCGGCGGCGAGGGCGCTGGAGCGCAGCGGCCGGTAGACGTGGGTGTCGAAGCGGTGCGGGACCTCTCCGCGATAGGAGACCGAGGCGACGAGGCCGCCGTGGCGCGTCACCTCGACCTCGCGGCGCGGCCGCAGCACCGCCTGGAGGACGAGGACGAGCGGCTTCGTGAACCCGGCCGACGTCCACTGGAGCGCCGCCTCCTCCTCCTGCCCGCAGGCCCAGGCGGGCACCGGAGCGGCGCGCCGCTCGCCGCGCACGCGCCAGGCGACGGCACTCAGCACGACGATGCCGAGTAGCAGCCACGGCGAGGGCAGCGAGCCGGTCCCGGGCAGCTCGAGCGACGGGTGGGCGCCGATCGCGGGGGCGCCCGGGGCGAGCTTGACGAGTGCCGGGAGCAGTAGGCCCGGGACGGCGGCGAGGCCGACGCAGCAGGCGGCGAGGAAGAACGGAGCGAGGCGCATCGCGGGACCTGGGTCGGTCGCCTCTGCGGCCCGCGGCCCTCGCGGGGCCCCGAGGAGGACCAGGCCGGCCGCCTTGACGAAGCAGAAGAGGGCGAGCGCGGCGGTCGCGGCGAGGCCCGCGGCGGCCACGGCGGCCGCCAGTCCGGTCCCGAGGCTGGGGCCGAAGGCGGCGTGGACGAGCGCCTGCAAGGTCAGCCACTCCGACGCGAACCCGTTCAGCGGCGGCACCCCGGCGATCGCCGCGGCGCCGACCAGGAAGGCGCCGCCGGTCCAGGGCATGCGTCCCAAGAGGCCGCCGAGGCGGTCGAGGTGGAGCGAGCCGACCGTCCGCTCGATCGAGCCCGCGACGAGGAAGAGGAGGCCCTTGAAGACGGCGTGGCTCAGGACGTGGAGGAGCGCCGCGGCGAAGGCGAACGCCGCCCAGGTGCGGTCCCCCTCCCAGAGGAAGACGAGCGCGGCACCTAGCCCGAGGGCGACGATGCCGACGTTCTCGATCGAGCTGAAGGCGAGCAGACGCTTCAGGTCCCGCTGGACCAGCGCGAAGATGACGCCACCGAGCGCGGAGAGCAAGCCGACCGCGAGGAGCGTCAGGCCGACCCAGAGGGGGACCGGACCGGCCCACTCGAAGAGGACGCGGACGAGGCCGTAGATGGCGACCTTCACCATCACCCCGGACATCAGTGCCGAGAAGTGGCTGGGGGCGACCGGATGGGCGCGGGGCAGCCAGGCGTGGAGCGGCATCAGCCCAGCCTTGGTGCCGAAGCCGACGAGCGCGCCGACGATCACCACGGTCTGCGCCGCGACCCCGCCTTCCGCCATCGCCCCCGGATTGGCGAGCGCACCGTAGTGGGCGAGCGTCAGCACGCAGATCCACACCCCGGTGCCGCCGAGGTGGGTGACGGCAAGGTAGACGAAGACGACGTGGCGAGCCTCGGAGTCGGTCCGACGGGCGAGGATCGCCGCCGCCGGCGCCAGCGTCATCAGCTCCCAGGCGGCGAGGAAGGTGGTCGGATCGCGGGCGGTGACGACGCCGCCGAGCGAGAGCAGGAAGAGGCCGCCGAGGGCGACCAGCAGGCGTTCGCGCGGGGCGCCGCGGAGGTATTCGCGCCCGTAGGCGAGGGCCGGGAGGGCGACGATCGCGATCGTCGTGAGGAAGAAGCCGCTGAGGCCGTCGACGCCGAGCGCCGGCGTCAGGTCGCCGTGGAAGCCGGAGCCGATCGGCGCCGCGCCGCAGAGCACCGCCACCCCGACGGCGCCGGCCAGGCCGATGCCGCCGGCCTGCAAGCACAGGCCGATCCCGCCCGGCAGGCCGACGAGCGGCGCGATCGCCCCCGCGAGGAGGAGGACGGCCCCGAGGACCGCCGCCGTCTCGGCCGCGCCCACCTCGCCGGACCTACCGGAACCGTGTCTTCGTCGGTGAGGCGCCTTCCCTGGGCGCCTCCTCCCCGAGCTCCCCCAGGAGCGCGTTCGCTTCTTCCAGATGCGACCCGATGACCTGCCGCGCGCTCTCCATCAGCTGGAAGATCCGCGGATCCCGCACGCTGTAGTGGACGCTGGTCCCTTCCTTGCGCGCCTCGAGGATCCCGGCCCTCCGCATCGCCGCCAGGTGCTGCGAAGCGCCGCTCGAGTCGATGCCGAGCTCGGCCTGCAACTGCCCGACGGTCATCTCCCCGTCCCGCAACAGTCCGATCACCCGCACCCGGATCGGATGCCCGAGCGTGCGAAAGAAATCCGCCTTCACCTGATGGATCGGCTGCTCGCCGGCCATCTTGGTCTCGCGCTTGGTCACCATCGGTTTGAGTCTATCTTAAAAGCCAATAAGATTCGGGATCGCTGGGAGAGGGATGCGAGGGCTCGCAGCGAGAGCGGGCCCTCTCCGCCTCGGCCCTGACAGGCTGTGGCCGTGGCCGAGACGGCCGGGGTGTGGAGGGTGTGGAGGAAGTGCGACGCCGCCCGGGGAGACGTGCGGGAGATGGCACGAAGTCCACGCTTCCGTGCGTGTCGCACAACGCCGCGGCGACGCTCGCTGAGTTGAGCCGCCGATACCCTCGGAGAAACGACGCCCAGGGCACCGCCCCTCGGAGGGCCGCCCCCGCCCCCGAGCTACCGCGAATCGATCTCGACGTCGCGGTGCTTCACCCGCACCACGACGTCATCCCTCTGCTCCAGATCGCGCCGAATCCGGTCGGCCACGGTCACCGAGCGGTGGCGGCCGCCGGTGCAGCCGATCGCGATCGTCAGGTGGCTCTTGCCCTCCGCCACGTAGGCTGGGACGAGGAACTCGAGCAGGGGCATGAGACGGCCGTAGAACTCGCCCGCCTGCGTCCCCGACTCGACGTACCGGCGGACTACTTCGTCCTGGCCGGTCAGCGGCCGAAGCTCGGGGTCGTAGTGGGGATTGGGCAGGAAGCGGACGTCAAGGGTGAGATCGGCGTCGCGCGGCGGGCCGTTCTTGAAGCCGAAGGTGAGAAGGGTCAGCGCCAGCTTTTCGTCGCGCTCGGTACCGAGCAGCTCTTCGGCGATCCGGCGGCGCAGTTCGTGGCCGGTGAGGTCGGTGGTGTCGATGACGATGTCGGCGCGCTCGCGCAGCGGCGCCAACATCTCCCGCTCGGCCCGGATGCCGTCGACGATCCGCCCTTCCGGCGCCAGCGGGTGCCGCCGGCGCGTCTCCTTATAACGATCGAGCAGGGTCGCCTCGTCGGCCTCGAGGAAGAGCAGTTTCGGCTCCGGCCCGTCGCGTTCGAGGTCCTCGATCACCTGCAGGAGGTCCTCGAAGTACTCGCCCCCGCGCACGTCGGAGACGATCGCCGCGCGCTCGACGCCGGAGCCCTCGTGGATGAAGAGCTCGCCGAGGCCGGCGATCATCCGCGGCGGCAGGTTGTCGACGCAGAAGTAGCCGCCGTCCTCGAAGGCCGCGATCGCTTCCGACTTGCCCGCCCCGGAGTGCCCGGTGATGATCACCAGGCTCATCTCGCGGCGCGCCTTCGCCTCCTGCGGGGTGTCGATCTCGCTAGCCAATGCGATGCAGCTGCTCGTGTATCTCGCGCCCGAGTTTGCCAGGCAGACCGGGCACACTCTCGAGTTCCTCCCGTGACGCGGCCAGAAAGCGCTCCGGTGAGCCGAAATGCTTCAACAGGGCACGCTTGCGAGCGGGCCCGACACCTTTCAGCTCATCGAGGACCGAGCCGGTCATCGCCCGGTCGCGCCGCCCGCGATGGTGTTCGATCGCGAAGCGGTGCGCCTCGTCGCGGACCCGTTGCAGGAGCTGATTGCCCTCGGAGCCGCGCGGCAGCTCGATCGGCTCCCGACGGCCGGGGACGAACACTTCCTCCTCGCGCTTGGCGAGGCTGACGATCGTCACACCGAGGTCGGCGAAGGGCTGCAGCGCCCGCATCCCCGCCGCCAACTGTCCTTTGCCGCCGTCGATCATGATCAGGGACGGGAGCGAGGAGAAGCTCGCATCGCGTTTGCCGTCGTGCGGCGAGAGGTCGTTCTGTTCGAGGAAGCGGTTGAGGCGGCGGCTCAGCACCTCCTCCATGGAGGCAAAGTCGTCGGGGCCGATCGACCCGTCTTCGCGGAGGTCCCCACGCACTTTGAAGCGCCGGTAGTCGGACTTCTTCGGCGCGCCGCCCTCGAAGACGACCATCGAGGCGACCGTGTGCTCGCCGCCGATCGTCGAGATGTCGAAGCCCTCGATACGGACCGGCAGCTCCTCCATGCCGAGCGCCTCGGCGAGTGAGCTGAGGCTCTCCACCCGGCGGGCGCGGCGGTGCTCGCGCCGCAGCCGGTCCTGGTCGAGCGCCAGCTGGGCGTTGCGCTCGGCCAGCTCCCGCAGCCGCCGTTTGTCGCCGCGCTCGGCGGCGTGGACGTCGACCGAGGTGCCGCGCCGCTCGCTCAGCGCTTCCGCGATCACCGAGGCGCGGTCGCGCAGGTAGGAGCCGACGATGATCGTCCGCGGCATCGACGGCGACGCCGAGTAGTACTGGCCGATGAACTCCTCGGTGACCTCGGCGACATCGCGTTCGCCTTCGTTGTCGAGGTAGAAGCTCTGGCGCTCGGCGAGGATCCCGTCACGGACCTGGAACACCTGCGCATTGGCGTCGACGCCCTCGACCGCGACGCCGATCAGGTCGGCGGTCCCGACCGTCCCGCCGGCGACCCGCTGGCGCTCGAACAACGAGCGGATCGCTTTCAGGCGGTCGCGGTAGATCGCCGCGCGCTCGAATTCCTCGGCGCCGGCGGCCTCCGCCATCTTCGTCTCCTGCTCTTTTTCGACCTCGCGATAACGGCCGGAGAGGAAGTTGATGATCTGGTCGATGTTCCGCCGGTACTCCCCCTGGGACACGTGGCCGACACAGGGCGCCCCGCAGCGCTTGATGTAGTAATCGAGGCAGGGGCTGCCGGAGCGGCGGCCCGGCTCCGCCCCGTCGCAGGTACGGAACTGGAACAGTTTCCCGAGCAGGTCGAGCGTCTCTCGCAGCCGCTTGGCGCTTGAGAACGGGCCGAAGTAGGCGCGGTGGGCGCGGTGTTTCTCGCGGGTGAAGTAGACGCGCGGATAGTCCTCGTCGAGGCTGACCGCGACGTAGGGGTAGGACTTGTCGTCGCGCAGGCGGATGTTGAAGCGCGGCCGGTGGCGCTTGATGAAGCTCTGCTCGGTGAGGAGGGCCTCTGCCTCGGAGTTGGTCACCAGCGTGTCGATGCGTTCGATCCGGCTGGTCAGGCGCGGCTCGCCGCCGGAGAAGTGCGAGGCGATCCGTTTTTTGATCGAGCGAGCCTTGCCGACATAGAGCAGCTCGTCGTCCTTGCCGTAAAAGAGGTAGACGCCCGGCTGGTCGGGCAGCTTGCGGCGCTCCTCGGCGATCCGCTCGGCGCGGCTGAGGTTCCCGTTTGAGTTCGTGTTGTGATCGCCGGCGGCCATCTCTCCTAAGGGTAGGCTGCGGCGATGATCAACCCACCGGAACTGAACACGGTGCGGATCGAGATCGACGACCGGATCGCGACCCTCACCCTCGACCGTCCCGATGCCTTCAACGCGATGAGCCCCGAGCTGATCGGCGAGCTGGGCGTGGCGATGGCATGGCTGGCCGACCAAGGCGAGTTCCGCGCCCTGATCGTCACCGGCGCCGGCAATGCCTTCTGCGCGGGCGGCGACGTCACCTGGTTCCGCAAAGGGATCGAAGACCCCGACCACGACATCTCCGCCGACGTGCGGCGGGGCGCCGAGGCGCTCCACGGCGCGATCATCGACCTGCGCCGCATCGAGCAACCGGTGATCGCCGCGGTCAACGGCCCGGCGGCCGGGGCGGGCTTCTCACTCGCGCTCGCCTGCGACTTCCGCATCTCCGCCGAAAGCGCCTTCTTCGCCCCCGCCTACGGCCGCATCGGCGCCTCCCCGGACGGCGGGATGACCTACTTCC
>JAFDWG010000055.1 GCA_018268605.1 Actinomycetota bacterium
GTAGAGTGCCCGGAATGTCGGACGCACCCGAGCTCTTTCTGATCGATGGCAACAGCCTCGCCTACCGGGCGTTCTTCGCCTTGCCCGAGTCGATCGGGACCAGCGACGGGAGGCCGACCAACGCGATCTTCGGGCTCGCCTCGATGTTGGTGAAAATCATCGACGAGCACCACCCTCAGGGCGTCATCGTCTGCTGGGACGCCGGCTGGAGCGGGCGTGAGAAGACCTACGACCTCTACAAGGCTCAGCGCAAACCTCGCCCCGACCTGCTGAAGGAGCAGTGGCCGCACCTGATGCCGCTGGTCGAGGCCTTCGGCTACACCAACGTGAAGGTCGAAGGGTTCGAGGCCGACGACGTGATCGCCTCGCTGGCCAGGCAGGCGCGGGAGCAGGGCATCGAGGTGATGGTGGTGACCGGTGACCGCGACGCCTACCAGCTGGTCGGCGACGGGATCCGGGTGATGAGCACCTCGCGCGGCATCACCGAGACGAAGATCTACGACGCGGCCGCGGTCGAGGAGCGCTACGGCGTCCCACCGACTCTGATCACCGACCTGATGGGCCTCCGCGGCGACACCTCCGACAACATCCCCGGGGTCCCCGGGATCGGCGAGAAAACCGCCACGCAACTGCTGCAGAAATTCGGCTCGCTGGACAAGGTGCTGGAAAGCGTCGACGAGATCTCCGGGGCCAAACGCAAGGAAAACCTGACGAACCACGCCGAGGACGCGCGGATGTCGAGAGCGCTGGCGACGCTGCAGTACGACATCGACACCGGGGTCGACCTCCAGGAAGCGCTCGACTCGGAACCCGACCGCGGCGCGCTCCGGGACTTCATGCGCGAGTTCGAGCTGCGCGCGGTGCTCGAGCGCCTCGAAGAAGCGCTGCCGGAGGGCGACGCTGTCCCCGGCCGCAAGGTGGAGACGGAGCTGGAGATCGAGACGGTGGAGGGGACCCCGGCCGACATCGGTGACGCGCCCCGCATCGCGGTCGCGCTCGACGGGCTGCGTTGGGCCGCCGCCGACGGCGAGCGCATCCTCACCGGCACCGCGTCCCACGACGAGCTCGCCGTCGCCCTCGCCGACAAGCCCCTTGCCGGTCACGACCTGAAGTCCCTCGGCGGGGGACGGCACGGGCTCCTCGCCGCCGCCGCCCGCGAGGGCGTCGAACTGGGCCTCGAGCACGACACGATGCTCGCCGCCTACCTGCTCGAGCCGCAACGACGCACCTACGACCTGATCGAGCTGGCCGCCGACGCCGGGATCGGCATCGCCGAGGGCGCCGCCGCGGACGATGGCAAAGAGGACGACGGGCAGTTGTCTCTGGGCGAGGAGGTCGAGGCGGGGCTCGACCCGGCCGAGGAGGCACGCCTCGTCGCCGCCCTCGCCGACGACCAGCTGCCGCGCGTCCAGGCGCTCGGGCTTGAGCCCCTGCTGCGCGAGGTCGAGCTGCCGCTCGTCGCCGTCCTCGCGGCGATGGAACGGGAGGGACTGAAGCTCGACGCGGAGCGCCTCGCCGAGGTCGGCGCCGGCTTCGGCGAGCGGATCGACCAGCTGGAAAAGGACATCTACGAGCTGGCCGGCGAGGAGTTCACGATCGGCTCCCCGCAACAGGTCGGCCGCATCCTCTTCGAGAAGCTCGAGTTGACCCGCAAACGCCGCGGCAAAACCGGCTTCTCCACCGATGCCCGGGTGCTCCAGCAGATCCGCGACGAGCATCCGATCGTGGAGAAGATCGAGTCCTGGCGCGAGCTGACGAAGCTCAAGAACACCTACCTCGATTCGCTGCCGGACCTGATCGACGGCGAGACCGGGCGCGTCCACACCACCTTCAATCAGGCGGCGACGACCACCGGCCGCCTCTCCAGCACCAACCCGAACCTGCAGAACATCCCGATCCGCACCGAGATCGGGCGCCCGGTCCGCGCCTGCTTCGTCGCCGGGGAGGGGATGCGGCTGCTCTCCGCCGACTACAGCCAGGTCGAGCTTCGCGTGCTCGCCCACGTCGCCGACGAGAAAGTCCTCAAAGACGTCTTCCACGCCGGCGAGGACGTCCACTCGGCGACCGCCGCCGAGGTCTTCGAGATCCCCCCGGACGAGGTCGACGTCGGGCAGCGCTCGAAAGCGAAAATGGTGAACTTCGGGATCGTCTACGGGCTGACCGGCTTCGGCCTCGCCGACCGCCTCAACATCCCGCGTAAGGAGGCCGAGGAATTCGTCGCCCGGTACCTGGAGCGCTTCCCGGCGGTGCGCCGCTTCCGCGAGGAGGTGGTCGAGCGCGCCCAGGAGGAGGGCTACGTGACGACCCTGATGGGACGTCGCCGGCCGATCCCCGAGCTGCGCTCCGGCAACCCGAACACCCGCCGCCTCGGCGAGCGCCTCGCCGTCAACACCGTGATCCAGGGCACCGCGGCCGACATCATCAAGGTCGCGATGGTTCGGTGCTGGACGCGCCTGCGCGAGGAGGAGATGGCGACCCGCCTCGTCCTCCAGATCCACGACGAGCTCCTCTTCGAGGGCCCCCCGGAGGAGATGGACCAGGCGCTCGAGCTCGTGCGGCACGAGATGACGCATGCCTACGAGCTCGACCCGCCGCTCGAGGTGGAGGCCGGCGTCGGCACCGACTGGCTCAACGCCAAGTAGCGCCGCCCGCCGACCTCACCCCGCTCTCAGGAGTGGAAGCCCAGTTCGATCTCCTTGAAGACCGCCGTGCCTCCTTCCAGGCGCAGCTCGGCACCGCCGACCACCGACCCCGGGACCAGCGATGCCGTCGTGCAGGTCCCCGCTTCGTTCGCCGTCGGGGATCCTTCCGGCAGCTGCCCGGATTCCCAGCCATCGCCGCTCCCGTCGCCGCCGTTGTCGTCGCCCGGCTCGCCCGGGCTGTCACCGGAGCTTTCGTCCTGCCCGCCGACGGTTTCGCCATCGTCATCGCCAGGCTGGTCCCCGTTCTCGAGGCTCTGGGCGTTGCCTTCGCACTTGATCTCGGTGTCTTCGGTGACGAGGCCGGTGACCGATTCGCCGCCTTTGAGGGCGATGGTCAGCTTCCCGGTCGTCGAATCGAAGGACGTGATCGTGCCCGCTTCTTCCACGGAGGTCATCTGAGCCTGCGAGGCGTGCGCATGGTGGCGCCCATGGGGATGAGCGCGATGATGGTGCTTCGCCACGGCCAGCCCCGGTAGCGCCAGAAGCGCCGCGGCGCCGATCGCCAGCGCCAGAAGCCCGGTGATGCGGCTCGCTCGCCGGTGTGGGGTTCTCATTCGATAGCTCCCTTTCTCGTCGATGTGCTTGAGACGTCAGGGGCCACAACTCGAGGCGGCAGCGAAGATCACGGATGAATCCAGACGGTCATGAAGACCCCGAGCCGTCGGTGGATTCCGTGCCGCCTCCACCTCCGGCGCCATCGGATTCGGGAGTCGGGGACGGAGCGGACGGTTCCGGTTCCGGCGGCGACGTGATCGCGGAGTCATCGCTCGTGCTCCCGGGGTCGGCGGAAAGCAGCGTCGGCCCGGGGTCGTCGGAGCTCCCCGATTCGCCGGTGGCGGTTTCATGGTCGCCCTCGATCATGGGACCGGAACCGCCGCCGCCCTCGGAGCTTGAGCTTCCGCCGCCGCCATCGGTGCCTTGACGAGTTTCGTCACCCGAAGAAGAGGGGCCGTCACTGCCTTCGCGGGAGCCTTCGCGATCGCCGCTCTGGCGTCCCCCATCGTTTCCGGTCGCGCCGCCTGCAGTTTCGCTCCCGCCGCCGTGGTGTCCGGCCGGGGCACCGGCTTGTTCGGCCACCGGTGTGGTCCCTCCGGCATCCACGGGACTCGCCGGGGCAGCGAGAAGGAGGTGCGGGCCGCGGTTGTCAGGCTGGCGAGGGGCGGTGTGGTGGTCGGATCTCCCTGCCGCCGACCGGGCATGCGAGGCGCGCCGCGCGCCGACCGTGGGTCCCTTCCGGTCGGCTCGGGCAGATGCCGCGGCAGGGGAGGGCCGTGCCGCGGTCGCATCTTTCGAGGGGGACCTCAAGATCGAGGCCTGTGCGCCTCTCGAGGCCTTTCCACTGCCTCCGCCGTGCTCGATCGCGACGCCCGCGCCGACGGCGCCGGCGACCACCAGGGTCGCCACCGCGGCCTTCAGGCCGACCGTGCCGATCGCCCCGCTGCCGGCGACGGCGGCGCCGGTTCCGGCCCCTGCGACGGCCCCCGTCCCGTCGCCGGCGGCGAGCGCCCGCAACAGAGGCAGTGGAACCAGCGCGCCGAACCCGGCGCGGACCGCGGCGCGCGCCCTGGCGATCGCCTGTCGCGCCGCCCCGCCGCTGACCCCGAGCGTCGCCGCGATCTCCTCGTGGCTCATGCCTTCCAGCTCCCGCATAACCAATGCCGCGCGCTGGTTCTCCGGAAGCTCCCGCAACCGGGCGACCAGATCCTCCAGCTCGGCCCGCTGCTCGGCCACCGCCGCGACCGACACGGTGCCCGCGATCAGCTCCTCGGCGAGCTGCGTGGCTGCCGGCGGCTGGTCCCTCAGGTCCGTCAGTGCCGTGTTGCGGACGATGCGGAACAGCCAGGGGCGCAGATCGACATCGGCCTCGGCTCGGCGCAGCGCCACCAAGGCCTTGCGGAAGGATTCCTGCGTCACGTCATCGGCGTGGACGCCGACGAACGAGGAGGCGAAGCGGTCGAGGGGCCGTCGGTAGCGGCGCACGATCTCCTCGAAGGCGCCCTCGTGGCCCTCCCGGACGAGGCGGACGAGGCGTCGATCCGGCTGCGCACGGAGTACGGGCCCGAGAATCAGGCGGGAGGGCAACCCTTTCGGCGGCGGCGTGGCGTCGGTTCCCACACGGGGAATATCGACAGCCGGCCCCGAAAGTTCAAACGGTGGTCGGAATTCCGCGCTTCGCCGGCTCCGGCGGCGTCTCGGCGAACTCCGGCGGGGCGATATCCAGGTAGTGGCGAAAGGACCAGTCGACGAAGCGCTTGGTGCCGAAGAGGCGGATCAGCGGGCCGAGGACGCGCGGCGGGACGCGGGGGACGATCTTCTGCGTCCGCAGCATCCACTTGAACTTCCACTCGTGCGAGTCGCTGAACCTGGCGTAGTTGGCGGCGGCCTGCTCGCGCGTCTGACGGCCCTCGACGACGGCGCGCAGCTCCCGTCCCAGGTCCATGCCGAAGTAGAGCGCCGTGCGGATGCCCTCGGCGGTCAGCGGCAGGCAGTGGCCTGCCGAGTCGCCGGTGAAGAAGACTCCCCGTCCGGTCGCCGCGCGTAGTTTGTGGGGGATCCAATTGCCCTGGTAGCGGACGCGGTCGCGGTGCAGGTCCTCGGCAAGCAGCTCGGTCGTCTTCCGCACGTGGAACTTCGGATCGAAGGAGCCGACGCCGATCCGGGTCTCCTCGCCGGCCGGGAAGCTCCAGCCGTAGCCCGCCGGGACGTAGCGGCGGTCGATCCAGATCTCGAGGTCCTCCGCGCCGCCGTCGGGGTGCACCTCGAGGCCGCGCGAGAGCGGCGCGTCGGGCGGCTGGTAACCGGCCGGGCCGGCGAGCACGCGGCGCCAGCCGAGCGCGTCGACGACGAGTGGGGCGGAGACGATGCCGCGGTCGGTCTCGACCGCGATCGCGTCGGTGCCGTTGGTCGCCGCGCTCGCCAGTCCCTCGACCTTGGCGGTCTCGAACCGCGCGTCGCACTGGTCCCACATCAGCCCGCAGAGGGTGCGGTAGTCGAAGGTGGAGAAGGTCCAGGGGAGCTTGTAACGGGAGCTGCCGTGCGGCGTGTTGATCACGAGCGTGTCGAAGCGCTGGCGCTCGGCGCCCATCAGGTCGAGCTTTTCCAGCCACTCCGTCGGGATCCCGCAGGCCGACGTCTGGCGCTCGCCGATCTCGTAGCGGTCGACGATCAGCACGTCGGCGCCGCTCCCGGCAAGCTCCCGCGCCACCGCCAGGCCGGCGAAGCTGGCACCGCAGATCAACACGTCATGGGTCCCGGCCAGCGGCGTGCGCTCAGAGCCGGTCTTGGTGGCACGTTTAGGCATCGCGGGCAGAGTATCGGCGTCGCGGGGTCGGACGCCGGAGCGAGGACGTGGCGGCAATTGATTTCTGCCACAATGCCCAACCCAATGGCTGCGACCGAGACCCTGACCCCTGCGCCCAGCGCCACTCCCGTAGAGGGAAGCGGTGGGCTTCTGCTCAACATAGACGGCAAGATCGTCCCTAACTACGCGGCGACCATGGTGTCGTTCGACGAGGGGGACGTCGTCAACGGCAAAGTTGTCCGTATCGACAAGGACGAGGTCCTGGTCGACATCGGCTACAAGGCCGAGGGGGTCATCCCGAGCAACGAGCTCTCGATCCGCAAGTCGGTCAACCCGTCCGAAGAGGTCGAGTTGGGCGAGGAGGTCGACGCCCTTGTCCTCACCAAGGAGGACGCCGAGGGCCGCCTGATCCTCTCCAAGAAGCGCGCCCGCTTCGAGAAAGCGTGGCGCCGCATCGAGGTCGCCGCCGACTCCGGCGAACCGGTGGAAGGCAGCGTCATCGAGGTCGTCAAGGGCGGCCTCATCCTCGACCTCGGGGTGCGCGGCTTCCTGCCCGCCTCGCTGGTCGACATCCGCCGCGTCCACAACCTGGACGAGTTCATGGGCCAGACGCTCGAGTGCAAAGTCATCGAGCTGAACCGCTCCCGCAACAACGTCGTCCTCTCCCGTCGGGCGGTGCTGGAGGAGGAGCGCAAAGAGGTCCGCGAGCAGATCCTCGGCCGGCTCGAGCCGGGCCAGGTGGTCGAAGGCAAGATCTCGAACATCGTCGACTTCGGCGCCTTCGTCGACCTCGACGGGATCGACGGCCTCATCCACATCTCCGAGCTTTCCTGGAGCCACGTCAACCACCCCTCGGAAGTGGTGGCGATCGGCGACACGGTGCGCATCAAAGTCCTCGACATCGACCGCGACCGCCAGCGCATCTCCCTCGGTCTCAAGCAGACCCAGGAGGACCCGTGGCAGCGGGTCATCTCGACCCATCGTCCCGGTGACGTGCTCGAGGGCACGGTCACGAAGGTCGTCGCCTTCGGCGCCTTCGTCGAAATCCTGCCGGGGGTCGAGGGCCTGGTCCACATCTCCGAGCTGGCCGACCACCACGTCGAGAACCCCTCCGAAGTGGTCGAGCCGGGCGCCAAGCTGAACGTCAAGATCCTCGAGATCGACGAAGACCGACGTCGCCTGTCGCTCTCGATCAAGCGGGTCGAGAACCAGAACATGCCGATGCTGGACCTCAGCGCGCAGATCGCCGCCGCCAATGCCGCCAACGCGGCCGAGGGCGGTGCCGAGGAGGCCGCCATCGACCTCGCGGAGGACTCCGCGGTCGAGGGCCAGGAAGTCGAGTCGCCCGCCGTGGAGACCGAGACGGTCGCCGCCGAGGTGCCCGAGGGTGCGACCGCGGAGGCCGCGATCGAGGCCGACGCCGAGTCGTCGCAGTCCGAAGAGGGTTCTGAGGGCAATGGCGGCACCGAAGGCGGCGAGCAGGGTGAGGGCGGTGAGGCCCAGGAGGGCGAATCCGCGTCCGAGCGCCCCGACTCCCCGGACAGCGTCGACGAGGCCGCGTCCGGCGGCGACAGCGAGTCCGAGCAGCAGGGCTAACCGTGAGCGGGGCCGTGTGGCGCCGCTGACGATCGGACTGACCGGCGGCATCGCCGCGGGGAAGTCGGAGGCACTGGCGGCGTTCGGTCGGCTGGGCGTGGCGACGCTCTCGAGCGACGCCGTCGTCCACGACCTGCTCGAAGGCGACTTGCTCCGCCGCGAGATGGTGGAGCGCTGGGGGCCCGAGGTGGCCCCTGAGGGCGCCCCGACCGACCGTGGCGCGATCGGTGGCATCGTCTTCGCCGACCCGGAGCAGTTGACCTGGCTGGAGTCGAAGATCCACCCGCTCGTCGGCGTCGAGACCGCCCGCTGGATCGCGACTCTTCCCCCCGACACCGAGTTCGCCGTGATCGAGGTGCCGCTGCTGTTCGAGGGCGGCCGGGACGGAGTCTTCGACACCACCGTCTCGATCGTCGCCGCCGAAGACGTCCGCCGTGAGCGCGCCGCCGCCCGCGGCCACGCGCTGGTCGACGCCCGCGAGGCGCGCCAGCTGACCCAGGAGGAGAAGGCCGAGCGGGCCGAGCATGTCGTCGTCAACGACGGGTCGGTAGAGGACCTCGAGGAGGCCCTGTCCGCGCTGCTCGCGAAGCTGAGGGGATGAGCACCCGGGCCCACGCACGTCCCCAGGGACGCCGACGAGCGAGTCGCTGGCCGATCTTCTTCGGGATCGCGGTGATCCTCGGGCTGGTCGTCGGGATCCTCGTGATCAACGGGACGGTCCATAAGGCGATCGACGAATTCACCCTGCCGCTCGATCACGAGGACATCATCCGGCAGCAGGCTGCCGAAAAGGGGGTGGACGCAGCGCTGATCGCCGCGGTGATCGACACCGAGTCGAAGTTCCAGGCCTCGGCCCGCTCGAGCGCCGGGGCACGGGGCCTGATGCAGATCACCCCGGAAGCCGCGCAGGACATCGCCCGGCACAGCGGCGCGACCACCTTCCATACCTCGGACCTCGCCGATCCCGAAATCAACATCAAGTACGGGACGTACCTGCTCGCCGAACGGATCCAGTTCTACGGCGGCGACGTGGTCGCCGCGCTGGCCTCCTACAACGCCGGTCCCGGGCCGGTGGAAAAGTGGGGCGGCAGCGAAATGTCGATCGACGACATCACCTACCCGGAAACCCGCGCCTACGTCGAACTCGTGCTCGAACGGCAAAAGGAGTACCGGGAAAAGTACGCTTCGGAGCTTGGCTATCGGGGGGGATAGGCCCAATCCGCGGGTCTGGGCGTTGGCGTTGGCAGTCGGCATCGTGCTGGCCGACTCGTCGATCGTCGTCCTCGCCCTGCCCGACATCTACCGGGACCTCAACACCTCGGTTTTCGACGTCACCTGGGTCCTCGTCTCCTTCAACCTGGTGATGGCCCTCGCCGCGGTCCCGGCGGCGATGGTGGCGCGGCGGGTAGGGCCGGGACGCTCGGCGGCCGTCGGCCTCGCGATATTCGCCGGGGCAGGGCTGGCCTGCGGGGTCTCCGACCACCTCTCGACGCTGATCATCGCCCGCTCCGTACAGGCTCTCGGCGGGGCGCTGGCGGTCACCGCGTCGCTCGAGCTGCTGCCGCTGGCGGTCGGCTCGGAGCGCCGCGCCACGGCGGTCTGGGCGACCGCCGGGGCGACCGGCGCGGCCCTCGGGCCCGCGGTGGGCGGCATCCTCACCCAGCTCGTCTCCTGGCAGTCGATCTTCCTGATCCAGGTCCCGATCGCGCTCGCGGCTGCGGTCCCGATCCTCACCATCGCCCGGCACGAGATGTCGACCCGGGTGATCGAGAGCGAGATCGTGCCCAGCGTCGGCAGGCCGCACATCTGGGCGAACGTCGCCCTGGCGATGGTCTCCGCCTCGATCGCCGCGGCGCTATTCCTCCTCGTCCTGCTCTTGATCGAAGGCTGGCGGCTCAGCCCGATCGGCGCCGCGATCGTCGTCTCCGTCATGCCGCTGGCGGCCGCTGTCGGGGCACGCGTCTCGGGCTGGGTGGAGGACGAGCGCTCGCGCGCCGCCGCCGGGGCGTTGCTCCTGGCCGGCGGCCTCGGTGGGCTGGCGCTGCTGCCGAAGGCCGAGGTGGCGCTCACCGTCCCGCCGCAGATCCTCGTCGGCATCGGCCTCTCGCTGGTCCTCTCGGCCCTCACCGAGACGGCGCTCGCCGGCCGCGCTCCGCAGGCGATACACGGCGGCTGGACGATCTCCGCCCGCCACGCGGGGGTCGTCGTCGGCCTGCTCGCGCTGACGCCGGTCTTCACCCACGACATCGCGGTCCAGCAGAAGCAGGCGATCGACGCGGGCACCTCGGTGATCCTCGACTCGCCGATCCGGCCGACCGTCAAGCTCGCCCTGGCCCAGAAGATCTCCGACCACCTGGAGCTCGAGGACGGCAAGGTGCCGAACCTCGGCCACGTGTTCGACCCCTTGCCCGAAGACGAAGGCGAACGGAGCGAAGTGGTGGAGCTGCGCGAAGAACTGCAGGAGCAGCTGAACGCGGGGGCGACCCATGCCTTCAGCCCCTCGTTCGGGATCGCCGCCCTGATCGGCCTGCTGGCGTTGATCCCGATCGGCCTGGCACGGAGGATCGACCTGTGAGCCGCGGACGGATCCTGATCGGCGTGGCGCTGGTCCTCTCGTTGGCACTGGTCGGTGTCTATGCCGCCGCGGGCGGGGCGTCCTACCAGCCGGTGCAGGTCCAGAACCCGTGCGAACCGCGGGCCGAGACGGCCAACAGCGGCGGCCTCGAAGGGCTGGCGGAGGAATTCACGCTCTCGGCGCTCGACGGCGCGGCCTGCAAGCTCGGTGTCAGTCGCGAGCGCCTCGCGCGCGCCCTCGCCTCCAAAGAAGCTCGCGAACGCTTCACCAAGCGGTTCCATATCGACGACGAAAAGCTGACCAAGGCCATCCGCGCCGGGTTGGTGCGGGCGGTCGACGACGCCGAGGAACGCGGCAAGATCCCGTCCTTCGTCGCCGGGCCGATGCGGAGCGCGGTCGAACATGTGCCGCTCGAAGAGGGGATCGAACTGGTGCAGGACGCGGAAAAGATCCTCAACGGCGAAGGCTTCCTCGACGGGATCGGCAACGCGCTCGAAGAATTGCTTCCCTGACGTAGATAGATCCGTACTCAAGAATTAGGTAATCGTGTCGATAAAGACGCGATGACCGAGAACCAGCTGCAGGTCCCAGTCGTTGTAGGCACGCGTCCGGAGGCGATCAAGCTCGTCTCGCTGATCCTGGCCCTCCGCGCGAGCGAGAACTACAACCCGATCGTCGTCTCGACCGGTCAGCACAACCGCCTGGTCGAGTACATCTTCGAGCTCGCCGACATCAGGCCCGACGTGACGCTCTGGGCGGGCTCACGCCGCGCCGCGTTGAACGAGCGGGTCGCCTCGGTGATGCAACGCTTCGAAGATTTCTGCGTCGAGCGCTTCGACATCGATCCCGACGTGATCCCGAGCCGCGAGGACATCCTTGCGGGCAAGCATCCGGCGCTGGTGCTGGTCCACGGCGACACCAGTTCGGCGATGGCGGCGGCCCTGGCGTCGTTCCACCTGCGGATCCCGGTGATGCACGTCGAGGCCGGACTGCGCACCGGCGGGTCGAACCTGACGCCGTTCCCGGAGGAGCTGAACCGGCAGGTGATCTCGACGATCGCCGCGATGCACTTCGCGCCGACGTCGGAGAATCTCGGCAACCTGGTGCGGGAGAACGTCCCGGTCGAGCAGGTCTTCGTCACCGGCAACACCGGCATCGACGCCCTGCGCTGGTCGGCGGAGATGAATGTCCAGTTCGCCAATCCCGACCTGCAGGCCCTGGTCGATTCCGACCGGCGCATCGTCGTCGTCACCGCGCACCGCCGCGAGAACTGGGGGGACGGCCTGCGCGGCATCGCCGAGGGGGTGGCGCGAGTCGCCGACGGCCATCCTGAGGTGAGCGTCGTGTTGCCCGTCCATCCGAACCCGCGGGTTCGCGAGGTGCTGATCGAGCGCCTGCAGGGCCTCGACAACGTCCTGCTCACGGACCCGCTCGGCTACGCGACCTTCTCGCGCCTGCTCGGCCGCTGCCACCTCGTGATCACCGACTCCGGTGGGATCCAGGAAGAGGCGCCGTCGCTCGGCAAGCCGGTGCTGGTCACGCGTGAGACGACCGAGCGCACGGAGGGCCTGGCAGCCGGCACGCTGCGGCTGGTTGGCACGGACCCGCATGTCATCTTCACCGAGGCCGACAAGCTGCTGGATAACGACGCGGCCTACAAGGAGATGGCGGAGGCGGAGAACCCCTACGGCGACGGGCACGCGGCCGAGCGGATCGTCGCCTGCCTCGAGCACCTGCTGCTGGGCACCAACCCGCCGACGCAGTTCGGCACCGGCTACAGCCGCGCCGCTGTGGCGATCGCCGCCGGGATGCGCTCGGGGCGCGGGGTGGGGGTCGAGGCGCTGCGCCAGGCGATCGACGAGGCGGCCCTCTCGGCACCGCAGGGGATCCACGAGGCGGTCGGCGAGGCCGAGCTCGAGACCGAATTGATCGAGCAGCAAGAGGAGGCCGCGAGCATGGGCGGCCTCTCGATGCTGGACTGACCATGCTCTTCGAGGGGCTCGCCTGGCCCTGGGTCGCGCTCTTCACCGTCTGCCTGGCGGTGGTCGCCGGGATGTTCCTCTGGACGCTCCTGCTGTTCGTCCGCGGGCACGACGCGATCCTCAATCCGCCCGAGCCGCCGCCGGAGGGTGCGGATGCCTTCACCTGGGTCTTCCTGGTGCCGGCGATGAACGAGGAGGTGGTGATCGCCGACTCGGTCGAGCGGCTGCTGGGCTTGCCGGTGGAGCGAAAACGGATCGTTGTCATCGACGACGCCTCCGACGATCGCACGCCGGAGATCCTCGCCGGGATCGACCACCCCGACCTCTTCGTCCTGCGGCGCGACAAGCCGAACGCCCAGAAGGGCAAGGCTGCGGGGCTGAACTACGCCTACCGGGCGCTACGCGGCTACGACCGCGAGCGGACCATCGTGGTGATCGTCGACGCCGACGGTCGCCTCGATCCCCAGGCACCGCACTTCGCCTCGTCGCACTTCGTCGACCCCGAGGTCGGCGGCGTCCAGGCCTTGGTGCGGATGTACAACCGCCAGACCCCGCTGGTCTACATGCAGGACGTCGAGTTCGCCGTCTACGGCCACCTCTTCCAGGCGGGGCGCAACCACTGGGGGACGGCGGGGATGGGCGGCAACGGCCAGTTCAACCGGCTGAGCGCCCTGGACGAGGTCGCCGACGACGA